>DAOTWK010000081.1:0-3971 GCA_034435815.1 Anaerolineae bacterium
GCGGTGGCGACGGACGCGGTGGCCCTGCACGACCGGCGGGACCCGCTGGTGCTGGAGGGGGCAGCCCTCTCGGCCTGGCGGGCCTACGGGCAGGCTGGGGTCAGGCCGGAGGAGGTGGACCTCTTTGAACTTCACGACGCCTTCAGCATTATGGCCGCGCTGAGTCTGGAGGCAGCGGGGTTTGCTCGGCGCGGGGAGGGGGTTCGGCTGGCGCTGGACGGCGAAATCACCCTGCAGGGCCGAATTCCGGTCGCCACGATGGGCGGCTTGAAGGCGCGGGGGCATCCTGTCGGCGCAACCGGCGTCTATCAGGTCGTGGAGGTCGTTCAGCAACTGCGCGGCGAGGCCGGAGCCAATCAGGTCCCCAACGCCCGGGTCGGCATGGCCCAGAACATCGGCGGCAGCGGGGCGACGGTCATCACGCATATTTTGATTCGGGATTCGTGATTCGTGATTCGTGATTCGTGATTAGTGATTCGTGATTCGTGATTCGTAAAACGGAGGTATAAAGAATGAGTCTTCCCAGCAAGAACTGGCGGCTGCGAAATCAGCGGTACCGATTGGTGGGGGAAATCTGCGAGAAGTGCGGGGCGCCGATTTTCCCGCCGCGGGACGTCTGCCCGGAATGCGAGGCGCCGGCCCAGACCCCCTACGTCTTCAGCGGGCGGGGGGAGGTCTACTCCTACAGCACGGTCTATCATCCCCCGGCGGGGTTTGAGAAGTACGCGCCCTACACCGTCGCGCTGGTGCGGCTGGAGGAGGGCCCGATGCTGACGGCCCAACTGACCGACGTGGATCCCGAAGAAGTCCACATCGGCATGCCGGTGGAGATGGTCACCCGGCAGATGCAGACAGACGGCGACGAAGGCGTCATCGCCTACGGCTATAAGTTCCGCCCGCGCATGGGGTAGGGGTTTTGCGGGGGGGTTTTGCGGCGGCGGCCGGAGGCCGCCGCCGCAAATCCCCTTATCCCCCGATCACCATCCCAGCAGGGTCAATCTCCCTCAGGATGCGCCGCTCCTCCGGCGTGGGCGGCGCACTCTCCGGCACATCGGCGGGGATGAGGATTTCAAACTCGCTGTTGGCCTGAATCTCCTCTACCGTCACCCCCGGATGGCGGCTGAGCAGCATGAGCCGCCGGGTCGCCTCGTCGAAGCCGTAGACCCCCAACTGGGTAATCACCCGATAGGGACCGGTGCCTTCCGGCAGACCGGCCGCCTCGCGCGCTCCGGGGCCGGTCAGGTAGCCAGGGGTGGTGATGAAAGGCAGTCGCTTCAGGAAACGGCGACGGTCCTGGCGCATCACGATGATAGTCCGCCAGCAGAGGGAGCCGATGTCGTTGGCGCCGCCGCTGCCGGGCAGGCGCACCTCCGGACGCTCCCAGTCCCCAAAGACGGTGGTGTTGATGTTGCCGTAGGGGTCAATGGCCGCCGCGCCCAGGAAGCCGTAGTCCACGTACCCGCTCTGCAGGGCGCTCATCACGTCGTGCATAGACGAGGCGCTAACGGCCCGATAGAAGGTCCGGGAATCGCCTACGGAGATCGGGAGGACCGGCACCTGGGGGCCGATGCCGCCGGCCTCAAAGATGATGAGCAGGTTGGGGGCGTGGGTGCGCTGGGCCAGCATCGCGGCAATCATCGGCAGACCCGTCCCCACGAAAACGGATTTGCCGTCTTCCAGCAGGCGCGCGGCGACGCAGGCCAGGAGTTCGGTTGAGTTGTAACGGGCCACCTCAGCCATTCTTCCCCTCCTCCGGCGCCCCCATAGATTCCCGCAGTTGCTCCACCCGTCTCAGGTAGTTCAGTTTCCGGATGCCCCCCACCCTCTCCAGGTACTCCTCAAAATCCCTCACGCCGAAGACGTAGCGGTCAAAGTAGGCCTTCGTCCCCTCCTCGGTCCGAGAAAGGGTGAGCCATTCCCGGATGTGCTCCTCGTCAAAAAAGTACCGATACGGCATCTGGGTCGGGTGCGCGCCGTAGGGAACTTCGCAGACGGCATCCACCAGGTAGAAGGGGATGACCGTCCGGTCGGGGCTGCGGCGGACCACGTCCTCATCCACAATCTCTTCGGTGGTGATGATGACCCGTCGGGCAGCCCGGGCCAGTTCAAAATCCTCCACCAGGATGCCATCTATCTGGGCATTGCCGTACCGGTCGCAGCGGGGGACGTGGAACATGGCGACGTCCGGGTAGGCGGCGGGCAGGAGGCAGATGGGCTTGCCGCTCCAGGGGTCGCGGACGATTTTGGCGGAACTCTTCTCAAAGGTGTCGGTGCCCATGAGGATACGGGCGGGGATGAAGGGGAGGCCCATGGCGGCGGCCAGGAAGCGCCATTGGTAGCCCGCGTTGCTGATTTCGGCGACCACTTTGCACTTCCCGGTCTCCACGGCGCGCCGTCCGGCGGGGGAGAGGCCGCGCAGTTCGTGGCCGAAGGAGTAGGCCACCTCCACCCGGCTCACGCATCCGGCGCCGATGAGGATATCAATATCGTGGACGGCCGTCTTGCCGGCCATCGTCAGGTTCCGCCGGCCCTGGCGGATGATCTCGTAGATGAGGGCCATGGGGACGCGGACATGGCCGAAGCCGCCGCAGGCGATGAAGTCGCCGTCGCAAACGAACTTCTCCACCGCTTCGGCGACGGTCATGGTCTTATCTTTCAGTTCGCGGGACTTGTTTTCCCGCACCCACTGACGATGCTCATCGGGGTCGTGCCAGCCGACCAGTTCACCGTGGCCTTCTTTGATGATTTCCATAGGCGGATTCCCTCACTTCAAGGATGTGGATCGGGCCACGAAATCCTTCTCAGCCCGACTCAGCCTTGCTTCATCAGGAAGTCCAGCAGCACCTGATTGAACTCCTCGGGCCGCTCTGCGGATACTGCGTGGTGGGCATCGGAGATCACCACCAGTTCTGCATTCGGAATCCGGGCGACATACGCTTCTTTGAGAGAGACCGGCGTATAGTCCTGGTCAGAGGCGATCACCAGGGTGGGACAGCGAATGGCGTCCAAGCGGTCGGCGACGCTCCAGCCGACCAGGGCCCGCATTGCCTCGCGGTAGGCCCGCGGGTCATTCTCGGCCCATCGTTCCACGAACATCTGGCGCAACTGGGCATGCTCCGGACGGGGAAAGAGGCGCTTGCTCAGAACCTCCCCCATTTTGCGCATCCCCAGCAGGCGGACAATGAGGAATCGCTGCAGAATCTGCAACCGCTCTTGCAGCGTGCGAACGACCAGTTCGGGGCCGCTATTGACCACGACCAGGCTCCGCACCAGCGCAGGCTCGTCTACCGCCAGTTGCAGGGCAATCATCCCGCCCATAGAGATTCCCACGATGTGGGCGGGGGCGACCTCCAGCGCCCGGATCAGCGCTGCGGTGTCCTGGGCAAAGAGAGGGACCGAATAGGGTCCGGGCGGTTTATCGGAGCGCCCGTGCCCCCGGACGTCAAAGACGACCACCCGATAGCGCAGGGCGAAGAAAGGGACCTGGTATTCCCAGTCCCGGGTACTGGACCCCAGGCCATGAATGAAGACAATCGGGTCTCCCTGACCAGCGACTTCGTAATACAGGCTGATATCGGGAAGCGGCAATCTTGGCATCTCTCGTCCTTGTCCTGTAAATGCGGAGCACGTCGTCCGGTGACACTTCGGCCCTGGGCGCTATTGCGCCGGGCGTTGGTCCTTCCCCATCCCTCACCTCCTTTCCACAAGCGTGAGTTTTTCGGAAAGCGGGGAGCCGTTGGCTCTTGCTCTCACCTCCTTGTTCCTCTCCCGCTCGCCTTTCGTCGGCGGGAGAGGGGAGGGAACGAAAAGGGAGGGTTTTGCGGCGGCGGCCGGAGGCCGCCGCTGCAAGCCCCTCCCTCTCCCCGTCATAGGCCGAGGGAAGAGACAGCAGAGCCCAAGCCGTAAAGAAGGGCCTGGAGGCTTCCATCTGGGCTCAGAAGACGAAGCCCTTTGGGCTACGGAGGCCTCAG
>DAOTWK010000082.1:0-3071 GCA_034435815.1 Anaerolineae bacterium
GAATAAGGCGTGGATTCTGCTCTTTGTTCTGCTGGCCCTTCTGGCCGGCTGTGTTGGTCTGAGAAAAACCCCAACGTCATCTCCGATGCCAGAGGTACAGAGCCCCGCGTTTCCTCCCTACCGGGCCACCGTTCAGGGCGTCTTTCGGGGCGACGAACCGGTGCTCCTCTACGGCATCAACTGGTTTGGCCTGGAGACCGCCGATCGGGCCCCTCACGGCCTTTGGGCCGGCCGGACGGTGGCGGACTTCCTGGCCCAGATGCGGGATTTGGGGTTCACCGCCATTCGGTTGCCCCTCTCTCCACAGGTCCTGACCCCGGGCCGTACCACCCCTTCCTGGGCCCGCAACACGGGGTATCCTGCCGATGCATACGAAGGGCTCCGGTATGTCCTGACCGAAACCCAGAAAGCGGGCCTGTATGTCCTTCTGGACTTCCACACGTACTCCCCCGACCGCATCGGCGGCAACCTTCCGGGCCGGCCCTTTGGGGACGGGTACACCCGGGAGGACTGGCTGGCGGACCTGCGCCGGATGGCCGAACTCTCCCTGGAATTCCCCAACGTCTTCGGGGTTGATCTCTGCAACGAGCCCCACGCGCTGACCTGGAAGGAGTGGAAGAGATTGGCGCGGGAGGGAGCGGAGGCGGTCCTTTCGGTTAACCCCTCTGTCCTGGTAATTGTGGAGGGCGTGGGCAACGCGTCTTATGCTGGTGGCTGGCCTGCTTTCTGGGGGGAGAACATGGCCGACCGGGATGTGGAGATCGCCCCCGAACTTGTGGAGCGCATCCTCTATCTTCCCCACGCTTACGGTCCCAGTGTTTACCGCCAGCCCTATTTTGACGCGCCGGACTTCCCGTCCAATATGCCGGCTATCTGGGAGGTCCACTTTGGCTGGATGGCGGGGAAGTACCCTCTGGGCATCGGCGAGTTTGGCGGCCGTTATGAGGACGACGACCGGGTCTGGCAGGACGCCTTCGTGGATTACCTGCTGGCGAAGGACATTCGCATCTGGTTCTATTGGGCGCTGAATCCCAACTCTGGCGATACCGGCGGGGTACTTCTGGACGACTGGAAGACTGTGCACGAGGGCAAGATGGCCCTGCTGCGGAGGTTGATGGGGAGGTAACCGCGGCGGCAGCCAGAGGCTGCTGCCGCAACATTCCTGCTCTCTTTTCCCGGCCTCCGCTCTTGACAGTTCCTCAATCTTGTGGTATAAAATAAGCAACAACCGATACCCCCAAAGACGAAGAACAGGAAGAGTAGGCATCGTAGCGGGGTTCCAGAGAGTCGGGCCTTTGGCTGGAAGCCCGATACCAGCGCCGATGCTGAATGGGCCTGGGAGTCGCCCGCCGAACCCCCGCCCAGCGGGGCAGTAGTCCGGGCCGGAGCCGCCACCGTTATCTGGGCTGAGGGTATGGGCCTGACCGCCTATCCGGTCGGCGCCGTACCTGCGAAGGAGTGAGGCTGGCTTTTCCCACAACGCGCCGTCACCGGCGCGTTTTCGTTTATAGGGATGAAGCCCCTCAGCGGGGTGGTACCACGGGGAAAAACGCCCGTCCCGGCAATGGGACGGGCGTTTTTTGTTAACCACAAATTTACTCAATCAAGGAGGTGCGAGATGAAAGAACAAAACTGCTTCCTTCTTCCCTCAGACTGCCTGCCGAAGGCCTGGTACAACATCGTCGCCGATCTGCCTTTTGAGGTCCCGCCGCTGTTGCATCCGGTGACCCGGGAGCCGACCCGTCTTCCGCCACCGCTCTTCTGCGACGCGCTGATAGAGCAGGAGGAGACCCGGGAGCGGTACGTGGAGATACCGGAGCCGGTGCGGGAGGTCTACCGGCTCTGGCGGCCCACTCCGCTGGTTCGCGCTCGGCGGCTGGAGCGGGCACTGGATACCCCGGCCCACATTTACTATAAGTACGAAGGAGCCAGCCCCCCTGGCAGCCACAAGCCCAACACCGCCGTCGCCCAGGCCTTCTACAGCAAGGAGGCCGGGGTGAAGCGGCTGGTCACCGAAACGGGCGCCGGGCAGTGGGGCAGCGCGCTGGCCTTCGCCTGCAACCTCTTCGGGATGGAGTGCGGGGTCTATATGGTGAAGGTCAGTTACTACCAGAAGCCCTACCGCCGGGTGTTGATGGAGGCATGGGGCGCGCGGGTCGTCCCCAGCCCCAGCCCGGAGACCCGATCGGGGCAGTCTATCCTGGAGCGGGACCCCGATTCGCCGGGCAGTCTGGGCATCGCCATCAGTGAGGCCGTGGAGGTTGCTGCTACCCACGACGACACCAAGTACTCCCTGGGCAGCGTCCTCAACCATGTCCTGCTCCACCAGACGGTTATCGGCGAGGAGGCGCGGCTCCAGATGGAGATGGCGGGAGAGTACCCCGATGTGGTGATTGGATGCGTGGGCGGGGGGAGCAATTTCGCCGGACTGGCCTTTCCTTTCCTGCGCGACCGCCTGCAGAACGGCGTCTCTACCCGCTTTGTTGCCGTAGAGCCCACCGCCTGCCCCAGCATGACCCGGGGGGTCTATGCCTACGACTACGGCGATACGGCCCACCTGGCCCCCATTGCCAAAATGGACACCCTGGGGCATACCTTTATCCCTGCAGGCATCCACGCCGGGGGGCTGCGCTACCACGGCATGGCCCCCCTCGTCTCCGCCCTGCATCGGCACGGCTATATAGAACCGGTCGCCTATCCCCAACTGGCGGTCTTTGAGGCGGCGGTCCTGTTTGCCCGTACCGAGGGGTTCATCCCCGCGCCGGAAACGGCCCATGCCATCCGGGCCGCAATAGATGAGGCGTTGGCCGCGCGGGAGGCCGGAGAGAAGAGAGTCATCCTCTTCAACTTCAGCGGGCATGGCCACTTTGATATGGGGGCTTACGACAGTTACTTCGCCGGGAAACTGGAGAACTACGAATATCCGGCGGAGCGGGTGCTGGAGGCGTTGAAGGACTTGCCAGTGGTGGAGGGATAAGGGCTGGGAATCAGCGACGGAGCGAATACGCGCTATCCACGCCCCCGTCATATCGGGGGAGCCCGGAAGTTTGTGTTGCGGCGGCAGAGCCGCC
>DAOTWK010000083.1:0-7451 GCA_034435815.1 Anaerolineae bacterium
GCGGCCCCGCGATGAGCCCTTCAGGAAAACTGTTAGGTAGTCAGAAGTGTCAATAGATGAACCATCCCCCAAGTATTCCCGGAAATATCGCGGTATCAGTATGCCACTAATGTATGAGAAATCCGTTAGAGGTGTATTAGAAACGCGTTAGAAACCGGTATCCGAAATCCGCATCCGGATCCGCAGGGCCACTTCGCGGAGAGCGTAGATGGTTGCGAAACCTGCTGCAGCGGTGACCAGGCCTGCCGCTACGAAGACAGTCTGCACGCCCAGGAAGTGGCCCAGAAAGGCCGAGAGCCCTTCCGCCAGTGCCGTCCCAGCGGCGACGATGAGCGCCACCGCTGACTGGACTCGCCCCCGCACCTCATCGGGAGAGAGGGTCTGGACCATCGTATCCAGTGCCCCCCGCGCGATGACGATACACATGCCCAGAATCACCACACTCACAAGGACGACGAGGTAAACAGGAGCATAGGCGAAGCCGACGATGGCTCCTCCCGCCAGAATCAGCATCCATCCTACCAGCAAGTGGAGGGAGAACCGGCGCGAAAGGCGGGCCGCGACCAGTCCGCCCAGAATGGAGCCGATGCCCAGCGCGCTCATAGCCCCCCCATATTCCAGCCCTCCCGCTCCCAACTGGAGCTTGAGGTGGGGGATGGCCAGGAGGACAACCGCACCGATGCCCAGGGTCGCCACGCCGGTCACGGGGAGGATGCGGCGCAGGTACGGGGAGTGGTAGATGAACCTCAGCCCTATCCGCATATCCTGCCAGAGGGTCCGGGAGGGAGCCAGGCCGGATTCGCCGTTCCGCAATGGCGGGATGCGGATCAGCAAAATAGTCGCCGCCGAGATTACAAAGGTGGCGCTATCAAAGATGATCGCCGCCGGCCAGCCCCACAGTTCCACGATGCTCCCGGCGAACATCGGGCCCAGGATGAGGGCCAGGATGTAACTGCCCTGAATCATCCCGTTGGCCGCCAGGAGGAGATTGCCGGGGACGATGTTGGGAATGCTGGCGTTGCGGGCCGGGTAGAAGAATGCACCGACCATCGCCAGCCCTGCTGCCGCCAGGTAGAGAATCCAGAGGTCGCCCGCTGTCCGCACCAGCAGGGCCGCCAGGACCAGGAGCGCCCGCAGAAGGTCGGAGGCAATCATGACCCACTTGCGGTCTATGCGGTCGGCGATGACACCCCCCACCAATCCAAAGAGGATTTGGGGGAGGGCCAGGGAGAGAGCCGGAATCAGCAGGGCCAGTGGTGAGGGGGAAAGGTGTGTAATCAGGGTGACGGCCGCAATCAGGAGGCACTGGTCTCCGATCTGGGAGAGCAGTTGCCCTACCCAGAGGAGCATGAAATCCCGCTGCTCCAGCAACGGCTTCAGTAGCCAAAGGCCGGGAGACTGGCGCTGAGGAAGGGCGGACGCCGCCAGAGGTTCCAGTCCCCCCTTCTCTACCGGCGTTTGCAACAGGGTCACAGTGGATTCTTCCATGCGGGTTTTCACCTGTCTGCTGTGCCGTCCCCAAATCGGGTTAGTAATCGGGTCATTGCTCGGCGGTGGCTCTCCGCCGCTGCCCCCCATTCTCATCGGGAGCGAACCAAAACGGTCCACGTCCCTTTCTGTACCACTTCATCCCGCTGATTCAACACAACAGCGGAGATGGTCACAAAGCCTCCGCCCAGATGAGGCATCTCCTTTTTCTGCATCGCGGCCATTCGCACCCGAATGGTATCCCCAATCCGAATGGGGGCACGGAATTTCCAGTCCAGCCCGATAAATGCGATGGCTGTTCCCTCCATGAGGCCCGTCTGCCAGGCCAGTCCGCTGGCGACGGATAGCCCCAGCAGGCCATGGGCGATGCGCTCCCCGAACATCGTCGTCCGGGCATACTCCGGGTCCACGTGCAGCGGGTTGTTATCGCCGGAGAGTTCGGCGAAGGTCAGAATGTCCGCCTCGGTGACGGTGCGCGGCGCCGATTCTATCTCTTCGCCGATGACGAAGTCCTCAAAGTATCGTCCCCGGGGTTCCATCTGATGCCTCCTGACTTGTGGTGTCCTCCATGACCGCCTTCAGCGCCTGGATGGCCACCTCCACCATCCCGTCCTCGGGCGGGCGGGTGGTGAGCCGTTGCAATGCCAGGCTCGGACCCACCAGCGGGCGCATCCAGGGCCGGTCGGCGAAGCGGGCGCTGAACCGCATCCACTCGTAGGCCAGACCGACAATGAGCGGGATCGCCAGTATCCGGCTGAGGGCCCGCCACATCAGCGGCAACTGCCCCAGCGGGGCCAGGACCAGGACGGAAATGACCACCACGGTCAGCAGAAAGGACGTGCCGCACCGGGTGTGGGCGGTGGAATGAGCCTGAACAGCCTCCACCGTAAGCGGCACACCGGCCTCGTAGGCATTAATGGTCTTGTGCTCTGCCCCGTGGTAGGCGAAAACCCGACGAATGTCGGGCAGAAACCCAACCCCCCAGATGTAGCCCACCACCAGGAGCAGCCGGACCAGTCCCTCCAGCAGACTGTCTGCCAGGGGGGAGAGTGCTACGGGGAGCATGCCCACCAGAAGGGACGGCAGAACCATGAAAAGGCCAACGCCCAGGGCCAGACCCAGCAGCCCGCTGACCCACCCAAGAGCGCCGCTGAACGAGCCCGCTTTCTCCTCTTCGCCGAGAGCCACATCCGCCGACCACATTAGCGCGCGGACCCCCAGCCCCAGCGCGTCCCAAAGCATGGTCAGCCCGCGCAGCAGGGGGATGCGGGGGATCGTCCCCTGATATATAGCCGACCGGAGGGGCTCAGTGCGGAGGACAATCTCCCCCTGGGGGTTGCGGACAGCCACCGCCATACAACGGGTGCTCCGCATCATTACCCCCTCAATAACTGCCTGCCCCCCGTAGCGCTCCAGATTCAGCCACGGAACCACACCGAATATCGCAGGAATGCTTTTTGCGCCCTTCTGTGCGATTCTGTGGCTCAAACGCTCAATCCAGGTCGTATTCCACCTCCAGTTCGGCGGCGATAGCCCGCAGGTCGGCCGCGACTTTGGGGTTCAGCGGGATGCCTTCCCGCTGCCGCCGCTCTGTCTCCTCGTACTCTTTCTCCCCGTGGATGTAGATACGGGTGGCGCCCTCCGCCTTCGGCGCGTTCTTCATCCGCCGCTGGAGGTCGTCCATCGCGGCCTTGAATTCATCCAGGGGCCGGAATCCATCCACCCGCCAGGCCCCGAAGAAGTGGCCCAGGTTGGCCGGCAAGGGCTTGCCGTCCGGCGTCCTCGGGTAGACCAGGTCGGCGTAGGCGGCACCGGAGAGAACCGCACAGAAGACATCCACCCAAAGGGCCAGACCGTACCCCTTGTGTCCGCTGAGCAGTTCTCCTTCGCCACCCAGTGGGAGCAGGCCGCCGCCGGCCCGATTCTTGAAGTTTTCCAGCACCCGACCGGCATCTTCGGTGGCGATGCCGCGCTCATCGGTGGCCCACCCCAGCGGCATGGGCTTTCCCAGCCGGTGATAGACCTCCAGTTTGCCCCGGGGGACGGTGCTGGTGGCCATATCCAGGACGAAGGGGCGCTCTTCTCCGGCGGGCGCGGCGACAGCAATGGGGTTGGTCCCCAGCATCGCGTTGCGGCCGAAGGTCGGCACGACCAGGACGTCGGCGTTGGTCATGGACATGCCGATGCAGTCGTGCTCCAGGGCCATCATGGCATAATATCCGGCGATGCCGTAGTGGTTGGAGTTGCGCACGGCGACGAACCCCGCGCCGAATTCCAGTGCCTTGCGGATGGCCAACTGCATCGCCCGGTAGGAGACAGGTTGCCCCAGACCGGCCCCGGCGTCTATGAGGGCCGTAGTCGGCGTCTCGTGCACGACCCGCTCCTGAGGACGGGCGATCATCATACCGGTTTGCAGACCCTCCACGTACCGGCGCAGTCGGGCCACGCCGTGGGAGTCAATCCCGCGCAGGTCCGCCGCCACCAGCACATCGGCGGTAATCCGGGCATCCTCCTCCGGCACATCCAGTTTCCGGAAGACCCGTTCACAAAACGCCCTGAGGGGCTCCGCCCCGACGCGTATCGCTTCTGCCATTTTCTCCCTCCGTCGGATAATCTCGCACAAGGATACGGAGATACAAAAGGTACAATTTTTATATTTTCTTTGCGCCCTTTGTGTCTTTGTGTGATAGTGGCGGCTCAAAATCCAACTCCTGCCGCACCCGCTCGGCCAGCGCATCGGCCCGCAGTTCCTCCAGCCGGTAGCAGGGGGCCTGGAGGTGCTCTGCCAGCGCCTGCGCCAGCCCCTGGTCAAAGGACTCGTGCTCCATGTTGATGACCACCGACCGGATGTGGGCCTGGGGGAAGAGTTCCGCAATGCGGTGAGCCTCTTCCTGAGGCGGCAAGTCACCCATGGAGACGTTCCCGGCCCCGTCGGTGAGGAGCACCATCAGAGGCATCAGGTCGGGATGCTGACGGAGTTCGCGGGTGATGACCTCGTAGGCCAGGTTGAGCCCAGCGGAGAGGGGAGTTTTGCCCCCCACCGGGACATCCTGGAGCGCTTTCTGGGCGCGGGTCACGCTGCGAGTGGGCGGCAGCACCAGCCGGGCGCCGTTTTTCTGGAAGATGACCACTCCCACCCGGTCCCGGCGCTGATAGGCATCGGTGAGCAGCGACATAACGGCCCCTTTAGTCGCCTCCATTCGCTCCGCCACCGCCATAGACCAGGAGGCGTCCACTACGAAGAGGATGAGGTTGGCCATGCGGCGGACGCGCACTTTGCGGTGGTAATCTTCCGGGCAGACAACCAGCGCAGGCCCACCAGGCCCACGACGGCGACACTGGTAGGGCGCGGCGGCCCGCAGCGTAGCATCAAAGGCCAGGTCGCCGGGGTCATCGGGGGAGGGGCGGGCCTGAATGTACCGTCCGCGCTGCTGATCGGTGCGGGTGGTACTGCGCCGACCAGTCCCGGAGCGGGTCAACCGGTCCAGGGGAGTATCCAGCCGTCGGGGGGTAAAGGGGTCGCCCGCAGGGATTTTCTTTCCTCCTTCCCACCACTGTCCTTCGGAAGGCCAGTGGGGGATGTTCTGAAGAACAGGCTCGCGCGGCCGCTGCTGCCCCTCGGAGGAGGGCATCTCCCCTGTCTCAGTCTCTACGTGCGTTTTTTTTTCCTCTCGGGGGACTTCCTCGTCAACAACCTCCTCTGCCAGCAACGGCTCCTTTTTGGCCACTTGGGCGCGGGCCTCGGCCAGCCGTTCCCCCAGATTGTCCAGTGTCGCCTCCACCGGCTGGAGGGGATGGCGCCGGAGGCGATGGGGCAGGGCCAATTCGGCGGCCAGGAGAATGTCCCGGTCGGTGATGCGAGCGCGTCCCTCAAAGGCCGCATTGGCTCGGGCCGTCTTCAGGATGACCATGTCGGGCCGGTGGCCGTCTACCCGCATATCGGCCATCATCGCCGCAATGACGGCCAGGTCGCCCCGGGTGTGGTGGACCTGGGGCAGGAGTTGGCGGGCCCGGGCAATCTCCCGGGAAAGGGCCTCTTCACGCGGCAACCACTCGGCGCAGAAGCCCTCGGGGTCGCTCTCAAAGGCCAGGTTGCGCTCCATGATGAGCATCCGCGCCGCCGGGTCGTGAACGCTCTTGATGTCCACGCAGAGGGCAAAGCGGTCCAGCAGTTGGGGGCGCAGGTCCCCCTCCTCCGGGTTCATCGTCCCGATCAGGATAAAACGGGCCGGGTGGCTGAAGGAGATGCCCTCCCGCTCCACCACGTTGATGCCCATCGCGGCCGCATCCAGCAGAATGTCCACCACGTGGTCATCCAGCAGGTTGACCTCGTCCACGTAGAGGACGCCCCGGTTGGCGGCGGCCAGTACCCCAGGCTCAAAGTGGCGCTCCCCCTTCTGGATGGCCCGTTCTATATCCAGCGTGCCGACCACCCGGTCCTCCGTCGCGCTGACGGGGAGGTCCACAAAACGGGTGCGGCGGCGGGCGCGGGGGAGTTCCTCTCCGGCGGCGGCCCGTTCCCGGCAGAGTGTGCACCAGGTGGCGGGCTGGTCGGGATCGCAGGAGAACGGGCAATCGGCGACGACCTCTATCTCCGGCAACAGCGCGGCCAGGGCACGGGCCGCGGTGGACTTGCCCGTCCCGCGCTCGCCGCGAATCAACACCCCTCCAATCTGGGGGTAGACGGCGTTCAGGACAAGCGCCCGGCGCATCAGGTCCTGGTTGACGATAGCTGTAAATGGGAAAATGGGCGGCATAATCTTACCTTAACCTACGCGATTCGTTCCAATTATACCGCGCTCTGGGAAAATGGGAAACGGTGAGTTCATCCGCCGGGGCAGAGGGGCTTGGAGGCAAGCGGCAGAGATACCTCCCCTCATCTCATCACAGGGGTCTCCAGCGGAGCGCGGCGTCGTACATGGCAATGATATTGGCTGGGGGGATGTCGTGCTGGAGGTCGTGGATGGGAGCAAAGACGTAGCCGCCTCCCGGCGCGAAAACGGAGAGGCGGTAGCGCACGTCTGCCTCCACCTCCTCGGGACTGGCCCAGGGGAGTAACCCTTGCACATCGCACCCGCCGCCCCAGAAGACCAGCCGTTGGCCGAATTCCCGCTTGAGCCTTTCTGGCTCCATCTTTGCTGCCGAGGTCTGCACCGGATTGAGGATATCCACCCCGGCCTCTATCAGGTCGGGGATCAGTTCGTAGACTGAGCCGCAACTGTGGAGAAAGACACGGGCGCGCGTGCGGGCATGGACCAGGCCGTACAACTCCCGGTGATAGGGCTGAAACAGGCGCCGATAGACTTCGGGGGCAATCTGCAACCCCTGCTGGGTCCCAAAATCATCCCCAAAGCCCACCACGTCCACGTACTCCCCCACTGCGTCCAGGTATCGCTCCAGGTTCTCCCGCGTGGCCCGGGCCAGTTTTGCCACCAGCGCGGCGGCGAAATCCGGGTTCCGCTTCAGGTCCATCAACCAGCGGACCCACCCCCGGGCAAACTGGGCGCCCTCAAAGAGACTTCCTCCGAACCAGCCGACGATGGCGTACTCCGTCTCCTCGTGGAGGCGACGGGCGGCCCGGTGCAAGAAGTCCAGTTCCTCTTCGGAGAGACGGGGCGGCTCCCAGCGTTCCAGGTCGGCGAGGGTGGCGTCGGCCAGAGGGGCATCGCGGGGCACGAAGTGGTACGTCCCAGCGGCCATCCAGTGGGAGATGGAGCCATCGGCAGCGCGAATGAGGAGGTCACCTTGAGGGGTAACCTCCGGCTCAAAGTCGGCGGAGATAAGAGCCGGGGAGCCGTCGGGAAGTCGCCAGGGCTTCCAGCGGGTATTGCGGACACCGGGGATGGGCTCCAGGACGGGCAGGCCAATCACATCTACCCCGAAGCGATGACGGATCGGCTCCCCCACCTCGGCCAGTTGGAGGAGAATATCGGCCACACGCACGGGCTCCCCGTCCAGCCCCA
>DAOTWK010000084.1:0-2633 GCA_034435815.1 Anaerolineae bacterium
CAGATGGCGGTGGGATGGGCGCCGCTGGCTGGGTGCGGTCGGCCGGATGGTCCTGGTCGCTACTATCGCTGTACTGCTGGCGCTCCCTTGGGGCGCCTACGTCGCCGGTGGGCGGCTGGCCGGAGCGGTGGAGGCGGGGGCATCCGCCCCAACAGTCTCGGAACTGGAACGGGTGTGGGCCGATTACCAGGTCTGGCGAGACGTAGCCTGGTACGTCCCTCGACCGCTTTTGGGAGCCGCGATTCTCGCCTTACTCTGGGGCTTGATGCGGAGACGGTGGGCTGTCGCCACCTGCGCTCTCTGGGTGGCCGGACTGGCTGCGCTGGTCGCCGGACGGCTGATCCGACTCCCCGGGGCCAACCTGATGCAGAACTTTGCCATCTTGATCGCCCTCTATATCCCCGTTGGGCTGACCGTGGGCTGGCTGCTGGGCGAGATAGCTCTGGTGATGGCGCGGGTCGCCGGACCTGGATTACGGGCTAACAACCTGCGCTACGGGATTCCTGTGCTCGCCTTTCTGGTGTTGGCCCTGATGGGAGTCCTAAAGCAGATGCACATTGTGGACAGTCGCCACATTATGGTCACCCGACCGGATGTGCGGGCAATGGCATGGATTCGGGAAAATACTCCTCCGGATGCACTCTTTCTGGTGGAGGGGTTTCGTATCTACGGCGGACGTTCCGCCGTCGGTGCCGACGCCGGGTGGTGGATCCCGCTCCTGGCCCGACGAACTAACACGATGCCACCTCAATATGCGCTGTTGAATGAGGCCCCAGCAGCGCCCGAGTACTCTCAGCAGGTCGTGGACATGGTTGCCTACCTGGAGGAACATTCGCCTGGCTCTCGTGAAGGCCTGTCGCAACTCTGCGAACGGGGAATCACCCACGTCTATATCGGACAGGGACAGGGAAAGGTTGGGGCTGGCGCAGTGCAACTCTTCGCGCCGGACGACTTTATCGGTTCTTCGGCCTTCCGACCGGTCTACTACCAGGACCGGGTCTGGGTCTTTGCGCTGAATCCCGAGGTCTGCGGAGGGACTGCGCCTTGAGGAACCCGCGCGTTTGGGGAAAACTCCTGCTTCTGAACGTCGCTGCGGGGATGACCCCGGCTCTTTTCCTGGAAGGAGTGCGCTTTGGGGCGGATGCTCTGTTCTCCTGGACCGGGCTGGTAGCCCGGTGGGGATTCATCGCCGGGATTCTGATTGCTGCCGCTCTGAGCCGACCGTATCCCGCGCGAGGGCCGCATTGGGCCTGGCCTGGCTTCTTCTGGCTGCTACCCGGCGCCGTGTTCGGATGGGTCTACGTCCTGACCGGAGCGACCTGGGCAGCCTGGAGTGTGCTCGGGACCGTCTGGGTCCTTCTGCTGGGCCTGGAGAACGTCCTGACGGGCGTCCGTTCCCGGCTCCGGCGCTGGACCTGGCGAGGAATCCTGGCCCTCACCGCTGGTGTATTTCCCATTGCACTTTCACAACTGGAATCCCGCTTTGCCGACGAAGAGTTCTTCGTCGCGCTGGAGGCAGTTGCCCTGGCCCTTTTCTGGCTTTTGCTCCTGGGCGCATATCACCTCGTGGTCAGGCGGACGGAAGTCTGGCTCCGGTGGGGCGTTCGCCTGGACCGCCGAATAACCGGCTGGGTCTTTTTGCTTCTGGCCTTTGGCGGGCTGAACGGCACGGTCTGGGCCTACCGTCACAGTTTCTACCCACCCGTCGCCCCGACCTATCCGGGGATTTCGGAAGAATCCCCCTTCCTCTGCGGTCAGGTCCCGCCAGCCCCCCAGACCTACGATGGTCGGGAAGTATTCGCCCGCATTCTGGCGCGGGTAGAAGCCAATCCCCGTAAAGGGCCGCCGGAATACGGGATGCTGGCACTGGGGACCGGCGAGCGGCACTGGGCGGAGGCTTTTCGGGATGCGCTCCTACAAGAAGCCGCGGAGGGCCGCTATACCGGTCCGGCGCACAGTGTCAAGTCGGTGCAACTGGAGGCCGCTCTGCGGGCTTACTACTTTCCGCGTGTTCGGGACCGCTTCCCCCACCTTTTCTCCGATGAAGATGTGGCCCGCATAAAGGCATGGTTCGCGGCGATCAACCGCCGGGCGCTGACGGTGGAATGGGTAGATCTCATGTACGCTCTGGCCTTTTCTAAATGGCCGGAGGGGCCATATGAAAATCAGGAGAATGGCGCAGGGCTGCTGGCGCTTCTGGAATCTGGGGGCTTGGCCGACCCTGCTCTTTCTGCGGACAACCGGGCGTACTTGGCCCGCAATCGGCGGGGTTGGACTGCCCGCTTCCGAGCGACCGACGACGCCTATGTGTATCAACCGGTGTGGATATACAACGCCTACTTCCAATCTCTCTATACGGGCGAGACACTGAACGAGAATGCACGGCTCTCCCTGGAGTGGTTACTGCTTCAGGCCTTGCCTGACGGGGCGCCTTTGCGGTATAATCATCCGGCGAAGCCTTCGCTGGCCGGCGTTGCGTATTTGGGCGCGATCCTTTTCCAAGACCCCCGTTTCGTATGGCTGGCTGGAGAGGCGGTGGCTCAATTGGAGAAGGAGGGGAAGTATCTTACTGCCCAGCCGGGAGTGGAGCAACCGGTTTCGTTGGAGGGCCGGTCACCGTCGGAGGGTTCATG
>DAOTWK010000085.1:0-7444 GCA_034435815.1 Anaerolineae bacterium
GGAGTTCCATCTCTTCCCCTTTTCGCAACACAGAAGCACATAAAAGTTCCTTTTTCAATACGAAACTCAATCATAAACCCTCAGAAACTCCTTATCCGACCCTCTGTAATACCGGCCTTGGATCAATCATATGCTTCCCCCACCACTTCGCCACTCCAGGCAGGCCGAAGGCCAGACCCATCAGTTCGGTGAAGTAGAGGACCGGGATTTTCGTCTCCAGGTTTTGGCGGGTATCCAGGTTAATCTGGCACATCCCGCAGGCGCAGGCGATGACGTCGGCCCCGGCATCCTGGGCCTCCCGCGCCAGCCGGGAAGAGAGGGCCACCACAACCTCACTCCGGCTGAGGGCGAGGCTGGCCCCGCAGCAATCCACCTTGTACGACCACTCCACCGGCTCCGCGCCCAGCGCGGCCATCAGCCGATCCATCCGGGTCGGATGCTCCGGATCGTCCCAGCCGGTGAATTCCGGCGGGCGGACTAGGACACAGCCATAGTACGAGGCCACCCGCAGCCCCTTCAGCGGGCGGGTCACCCGTTCCCGGACGGCCTCTATAACCTCCGGCTCCGTCAATACTTCCAGCAGGTGCCGGATGCGCGGCCGGCCCGTATAGGTGAATCCCAGCATGGACTCCATCTCCCGCCGCCAGGCCGAATCTTCCCGCAATTTCATATCGGCGGCCAAGACGTGCTGGTAGCAGGCCGGGCACGGCGCGACGATGTCCAGCCCCTCCTCCTGGGCCAGGGCGACGTTGCGCGCCGGCAACCGCAGCGCCAGTTCGTGGTCCAGGCTGTGGGCCGACGACGCCCCACAGCAGTTCCAGTCCTCCAGTTCCACCAACTCCACCCCCAGCGCCTCACAGACGGCGTCGGTGGAGAGGCCAAATTCCACCGCAGTGGTGCCAATAGTGCATCCGGGATAGTAGGTGTACTTCACAGTGTGTCCTCCTCGCTTAAGGACGAGTAGACAAGGAAACAAGGGAGCCCCTTTGTCTATTTGTGTCCCGCTTCACTTGTATCCCTCTTCTGATACAACCGTCGGACTTCGGCGACGCCCCGAATCCGTTCCGGCAGAAAGGAAATCTTCCCTTTCAGGATCAGGCCGACGCCCATCCCCAGATCGGAGAAGAGGTCGCGGCTCAAGAGTTTGTACTCCATCAGCATGCTCAACTCGTGCACCCGGCCCCAGAGGCGAATGCTATCCAAGAAGGACCGGTGGAGCGCGTAGACCATCGGGTCGGGCTTGTAGCCCTCCTCCAGCGCCATATAGCGCAACGCATCAAACATCGGCGCCAAACGGATGTGGTTGGGACAGCGAGTCCCGCAAGTCTCGCAGCCCACACAGAGCCAGATGGCGGAACTGGAGAGGACCTTCTCCTTCCGTCCCAACTGCACCAGCCGGATGACTTGGGCCGGATGATAATCCATCACGAAGGCAACCGGACACCCTGCCGAGCACTTTTGGCAGAAGTAACAGCGCAGAATCGGCTCTCCGCTCCGCTCCTGCACCGTCATGCTGAACGAAGGCTCTATCGCTGCAACCGCCATTCCCTACCTCCTGTAGTCCTGCTCTTAAAACTTCCCCCTCTGCTCCACCAGATGCAGAACGAGAATCGCCATATCCAGCGTTTCGTCGGTACTGGTGATGAAGTAATCCCGGAGCGTCGTGGCGTGCTGGAAACCCAGGTCCAGGAACGCGCTGATGACCTGTGGCTGCGCTGTGACGATTTCGGCGTACAACTGGTAGAGCCCCAAGCGGCGGGCAATTTCAATGAGACTCTGGATCATCAGCGTACCAATGCCCCGCCGCCGATACTCCCGGTCCAGGAAAATGCGCACCCAGGCCAGATGCCGGTGGTAGTGTTCCCCGAAGTGCAGCGTGGCGTTGCCGATCAGTTTATCGTTGACGAAGGCGACCAGCGGGAAGACGCGCCGGTAGTCCAGGTGGTCCACCCAACTGGCCACAACCGCCGGGTCCGCCGCGTCAATCCTGTACCACTCCAGGTCTTCCCGCGCGGCGCGAGCAAAGAGGTCCACAAAGGCCTCCTTGTCCTCCTTCCGGAGCGGCCGCAGGAGCAGACGCATACCACCAGGCAGCACCTTCGTCTTACGATAGTTGACAATCTGATCCCAGACTTCGTTAGCCATCTCTTGCCTCCTGGGTTTGGTAACCACGAAGGGCACAAAGGACTCACAAAGGGCACGGGGTTAAACGAGCACATCCGCCATCGCCAGCACCTGGACCGGCTCCCAGTTGTGGATGCGGCTGGCCTTATTGGGGCAGGCCACTACGCACGCCCCACAGGTCTGGCAGAGCGCCGGGTTCACCGTGGCGATCTGCCGTACCGGGTGGACCTCCCGCGCCCCGTACGGGCAGACTGCCACGCACGCGCCGCAAGCGGAGCAGAGTTCTTCTATCACGTAGGCGACGGTGGGCTCCTGGACCATCACGTCCTGGGCGAAGAGTTGGATGACCTTCGCCGCCGCGGCCGCCGCCTGCGCCACCGTCTCCGGGATGTCCTTGGGCCCCTGCCCGACCCCCGCCAGGAAAACCCCCGCTGTCAGACTCTCCACCGGGCGCAACTTGGGATGTGCCTCGCTGTAAAAGCCGTACCGGTCGGTCTGGATGTGCAGCGCCTGGGCCAGCGCCAGCGCGTCCCGGCTGGGCAACATCGCCGTCGCCAACACCACCAGGTCGGCCTCTACCTCCACCGGCCGGCCTACCAGCGTATCCGAGCCCCAGACCACCACCTTATCGCCCCGGCGGAAAATCTTGCTCACCTTGCCCCGGAGATAGAGGACGTCGTACTCCTCCATCGCCCGCTGGACGAATTCGTCGTATCCCTTCCCGCCGGAGCGAATGTCAATGTAGAAGACATAGGCCTGCCCGCGCGGGACCCGCTCCTTGAACATCATCGCCTGCTTGGCGACATACATACAGCAGACCTTGGAGCAGTAGGAGACGCCGTGCTCTGGGTCGCGGGAGCCCGCGCACTGGACGAAGACAACCTCCTGCGGTACCCGCCCGTCCGACGGACGATGGAGCCCTGTCCGCAGCATCTCCTCAAAGGTCAGGCCGTCCACTACATCGGGGACCCGGCCGCCGCCGTACTCCGGCAACCGTTCCAGCGGATATGGGTCCCACCCGGTCGCCACGACGACGGCTCCCACCTCCTCCGTGCGGGAGCCCGCAGGCGTCTCCACCGTTGCGGTGAAGTTGCCCACGTAGCCTTCCAGTTTCGTTACCCGCGCGTTGAAGACGACCTCAATGCTCGGATGTTCCAGGACCTGCCGGATTTTCTCCTCCAGCAGGCCCGGCGCGGCCTCAAAGTTCAGGTATGTGCCGGAGAGGCGGGCCATCTTGCCACCCAGGCGGTCCTCCCGCTCCACCAGCACCACCGGGTAGCCCGCGTCGGCGATGTTCAGCGCGGCCTCCATCCCAGCGATGCCGCCGCCGACCACCATCGCCCGCCGGACAATGGGCAGCCGCAGCGGGACCAGTTCCTCATCCCGCTTCACCTTCTCCACCATTGTCCGGACGATGTCCACGGCCTTCGCCGTCGCCTCTTCCCGCTCGTGCTGGTGGACCCAGGAACATTGCTCCCGGATGTTGGCCATCTCGCAGCGGTACGGGTTCAGCCCCGCCGCGGCGACGGCCTGACGGAAGGTCCGCTCGTGCATCGCCGGGGAACAGGCCGCGACGATGACGCCGTCCAGGTCGTGTTCGGCAATCGCGCCCTGGATGAGGTTCTGGCCCGGGTCGGAGCACATATACTTGTAGTGAGTGGCGAAGGCGACGCCGGGCATCCGGCCCGCCTCCTCCGCGACCCGTTCCACATCCACCGTTGCGGCGATGTTGATGCCACAGTGACAAATAAAGACGCCGATGCGGCTCATTTCAAAACCCCTCAGCGTGGTCTCCGAATTCGCGCCTTGACATTATCCAGAATCACCAGCGCACCACGCAACTGTTCCGGTTCCACGCTGCTCAGAAATTCCGCCAGACGCGGATGTAAAACCTCGTCGGTCTGAGGATGTACCCGTAGACGGATGACACCGGGATAACGACCCGGCGGGAAATCCCGGATGTCTCCAAAATCGCTGTTATAGGTCACAATAATCCGGCCTTCTCTCACAGCCGCTTCTACAATCTCCCAGTCAGTGGCCTGGCTCAGATCCAGGTCCCGAGTATCCACCACATCGTACCCCAGTCGCCGCAGGAACTCTTTGGTCTGCACACGAAGATTCTGGTCCAGCAATAACCGCATCCGCTTACTCCACGGTCACTTTTTCAGTAACCGGTTTTCCGGCCAACAAAATGATTTCCTCGTCCGAAATCACCCAGGCCGCATACTGAATAGCGGCGATTACATCGTCATAGGTCAATTCCGGATATCCCTCCAGAATCTGCTCAATAGAATACCCACCCGCCAACTGGCTCAGGATGTTGGCGACCATAATCCGGGTACCCGCGATACACGGCTTACCGTGGCAGACCGCTGGATCAACGACAATTCGCTCCCCAAACCAACGTACGACCATATCCCCCCTGCCTGCTTGAAATCTTCGCTTCGCTCTTACACCAATCCCACCATACTTGCCCCTGCCGGCACAGCGAACCCCTTCCCCCGCAGGAATTCCTCCACGGCGAAGAGGAATTCCATCAGGAAGGGCCGGGTGGACGCCTTGCCCATGTGGCCAACGCGGAAAATCTTGCCCGCCAGCGGCTCCAGGCCGCCGGAGATGAGGATGCCGTGCTCCTGGGCCAGGTAGTCCATCAGTTCCCGGACGGAAAACTCCGGGCGGGCCTTTATCGCCGTGGCGATGGGCGATGCGGTGGGCCCATCCGGGACGAACATCTCAAAGCCCACGGCCTCCAGCCCCCGCCGGACCGCCTGCGAGGCCCACCGGTAGCGGGCGAAGCGGGCCTCCAGCCCCTCCGCCAGGATGCGCCGCAGGCTCACCCGCAGCCCCAAGACGTTGTTGGTCGGCATCGTGACCGGCGTCGGGTGCCAGGCTCCCCAGTTCTCGGCGTACCAGCGCCACGTGCGCAGGCTCAGGTACCAGCCGTGGCGGCTTTCCGCCCGGTCCACCCACTCCCAGGCAGTCGGACTCACTGAAATGAAGGCCAGCCCAGGCGGGCACTCCAGGCACTTGTTCGCCACCGTCACGCAGACATCAATGCCCCACTCGTCCACCGGCAGAGGCACTCCGCCCAGCGAGGAGACGGCGTCCACGATAATGGGCACGCCGGCTTCGTGGGCCACCTGGGCCAGTTCCCGCACCGGGTTCATCACCGTCGTCGCAGTCTCGTGGTGGACGACGGCGACGGCGCGGACTTCCGGATTTTCCCGCAGAATCCGCCGCAGGTCGTCCGGGTCCAGCGGCTGGCCCAGCGGCGCAGTAAGGGGAACGACGCGCAGGCCGTGAGATTCGGCAATCGTCCCCATCCGCTCGCCGAAGAAGCCGTTCATCCCCACGACGACGGTCTCCCCGTCGGCCAGCATGCTCCCGAAAGCCATATCCAGGAGCGCCGACCCCGCTGCCGGGACCATAAAGAGGTCGTTCCGGGTACCGAAGACCTGCTTCAGCATCCCGATAATCTCGTGATACATCTCCACCCACTCCGGGCCATAGTGGCGCGGCGTGGGCTGGGCCATCGCCGTCAGGACTTCCTCGTCCACCTCACAGGGCCCGGGGATGTACAATTTGTAGCGCATGGATTATGCCTCCTGAAAGGCAAAAGAGAGTTCTTCCGGAGCGATCAGAACTTTTCGTTCCGTACCAGCAGACCCGACAGCCTGCACTATTCCCGTGTCCGTAACCCAGGCTATTATCCTGCGTCTACAGGCCTGACGGTCTACGCGGCACTCCGCAGCAACGGGCGCGGGTCGGTGTACATTCCTTCTATGCCCCAGTCCTCCTCCGGAAGCCCCAGCGCAACCGCCATCAGTTGGGTAAAGTAGAGGACCGGGATTTCATCGCCCGTGCGTCCGAATGCTGTCTCCCGTTGGGGCCAGTCCAGGTTGAACTGACAGAGAGGACAGGCCGTCACCAGCACCTGCGCGCCCGCCGCCCGTGCCGACGCCACGATGTCCCGCGAGAGCGTCTCCGAGACGGTGGGGTCTTTCACCGTCAGGTAGGAACCACAACACTCTATGCTATAGGGAAAGTCCACCACTTCGGCCCCCAGCGCCCGGATCAGGTCGTGCAGGATCGTGGGCGACTCGGGGTTATCCAGGCCGATTTCGTCATACGGGCGCAGGAGCAGACAGCCATAGTAGGGCGCTGCGCGCAGACCGGTCAGCGGGCGGACCACCCGCCGGGCCAGTTCCTCCCAGCCCAGGGAGTCCCGCAGGAGTTCCAGCAGGTGGACCACCCGCACGCGGCCCCCGTACTCCTGTTCGGTAAACCAGTTGATGCGTTCCCGCATCGCCGGGTCCCGCTCCAGCGCGGTCTGGGTGCGCTTGAGGACATGGTAGCAAATCGCGCAGAGTGCAGCCACCTGCTCCCCAGCCTGTTCGGCCTGGTAGAGGACACGCGTCGGGGCGATGAGGGCCATAGAGTTATCCGTCGCCAGCGGGAAGGTCGCCCCACAGCACTGCCAGTCCGGAAGTTCCACCAGTTCCATCCCCAGCGCGGCCGCCACCGCCCGCCCGGAGCGGTCGTACCCCTTCGCTTTTGTGGAAAGCGTACAGCCGGGATAGTACGGGATTTTCATCACGTTTCACGCTTCACTTGATATACTTTCGGAAGCCACCAACGATAGCCACCTGCGGGAGTTCCCGCACCAGGTCCGGCGGCAACCGGTCCAGGTCTATCTCCGACGCACCGGAGCGCAGGGAAATCTCCCGCAACGCTTCCATCAGGCGGGGCAGGTCCACTCCCTTCGGACACCGGGTGACACAAGTCAGGCAGGAAGCGCAAATCCAGACCGTCCGACTCTGGAGGACCTCTGTCATCCCCAGTTGAGCCATGCGGATGACCTGGCTGGGGAGTATATCCATAGCCGCCGCGACGGGACAGCCCGCGCTGCATTTACCGCACTGGTTGCAGGCCAGCAGGTCCTCCCCGCTGATCTCCTCCACGTCGCGGACGAACTGGCTACGCAGTTTGGCGACAGAGATTGTGGTTCGCATACCGGCCTACGGTATCAATCCCGCCGCCCGCTTGGCCGCCGTCAGGGTGTTCCTCAGGAGCATCGCAATGGTCATCGGGCCGACGCCGCCGGGCACCGGCGTCAGGTACCCCGCCACTTCCTTGACTTCGTCAAAGTCCACGTCGCCAACGATGCGGTAGCCCTGCTTGGCGGTGGGGTCGTCCACCCGGTTGATGCCCACGTCAATGACAGCGGCGCCTGGCTTCACCCAGTCGGCCTTGACCATTTTGGGGCGGCCGACAGCGGCGATGAGGATGTCGGCGCGGCGGCAGATGCCAGGCAGGTCAT
>DAOTWK010000086.1:0-4126 GCA_034435815.1 Anaerolineae bacterium
TGGCGTTACGGGCGCTGGGGGCGAACAAGTTGCGCTCGGCGCTGACGATGTTGGGGATTGTCATCGGTGTGGCAGCGGTCATCGCGCTGATGGCGGCCGGCCAGGGTGTGCAGGTTTTCGTCACCGAGCAGTTCCAGGGCATCGGCAGTAACCTGCTTTTCGTCCTGCCCAACGTCGGCCAAAATCCCCGGTTCGGCGGAACGACCTCGCTGCGTTCACTCACGATGGGGGATGTCCGGGCTCTTTCGGACCCCCTCCGGCTGCCGGACGTGGCGCGGGTAGCGCCGCAGATAGACCGGAATGGGACGGTGAGTGCCGGGGGACGGCAAACCTTTACCACCGTTCAGGGTGTCACGCCGGAATTTGTCGCTGTGCGCAAATGGCGCCCGGCGGTGGGGGAGTTCATCACAAACCAGGACATAGAGGGGCGGAGCCGGGTTGTCGTCCTGGGCAAGACGGTGGTGGAGACCCTGTTTCCCGATAACCCCGCACCCATTGGGGAAACGGTCCGGATCAACAACGTCCCCTTCCGGGTGGTGGGGGTGATGGAGGAGAAGGGCGGTACGTTTACCGATCAGGACAACACCGTCTTTGTCCCGCTGACGACGGCCCAGAGCCGCCTTTTCTCTATGCGGGCCCCCAACGGCGAGTACCGGGTCTCCTACATCCTGGTGGAGGCGGTGAGCGAGGACCGGATGGACGCGGCCGCCGAGCAGATTCGCGCCGTCCTGCGGGAACGGCACCGGATTGCTTTTGAGGACGAGGACGACTTCATCGTCCTCAGCCAGGCCGACCTGATTCAGACGTTCGGCAACATCACGGGGGTGCTGACGGTCTTTCTGGGCGCCATCGCGGGCATCAGTCTGCTGGTCGGCGGCATCGGGATTATGAACATCATGCTGGTCTCGGTGACGGAACGGACACGGGAGATCGGCCTGCGGAAAGCGGTCGGCGCGCGGCGGCGGGACATCCTGGTCCAGTTTCTGATAGAGGCGGTCACCCTGGCAGTATCTGGTGGGCTGATTGGCATCGGCATCGGCTTTGCCGGGGCGCAGGTCATCTCCGCGCTGGTGGAGGGGTTCCGTTCGGTGGTGACGCCGCAGGCAGTGCTTCTGGCGACGGCGGTCTCGGCCGGGGTGGGGCTGGCCTCCGGAATATACCCCGCGTGGCGGGCCTCCCGACTGCACCCCATAGAGGCCCTGCGCTATGAGTGAAATTGGGCTTTGGCGACGGCTTGGCCGCCGCCAAAGCCACCATTTCTACTGAACCTCTACATCATCCACGTTTATCGCCGCCGGGTTATCCCCGTCGTTCTTCACCCCGATGTAGAGCGTGACCCGCTGACCCGCATAAGGGATCAGGTCTATCCTCCGCTCCACCCACGTGCCCTCCGGCACGTCCCCCGGCCGCCATGAGTCCAGCAGGCGGTACTGCCCACTCCCGTCGTACAGGCTGATGTAGAAGAGGTCATCCCGGTCTCCCGTGCTCCGCAGGTACACCCAGAGGCTCAGAGTAACCGGACCGTCCGGGACGGTGAAGGTCTGGGAGACGGATGAGTAGACGTACTGTCCGGGCTCTCCCGGTGGGATGCCCAGCCGCATACTCCGGGCGCCGGAGCGGGCCAGGGAGGAGTCGTAGACGGCCAGCCGGTTCAGCGTCCAGCCCTCGTCGGTCTCAAAACTGCCGTTGATGATGACGGGTGATGGAGAAGACCCCCAATCTCGCAGGACCAGGGGCAGGAAGACCCTGTGGGACAACGATCTCTTGTCCAGGAAAGACAGAACTTGCGTCATTACCATTGCCCGGACCGATGGGTCTATTGTCTCAAAGGGAAAGGCAAGGTAGACCAGGCGGGAGCAGCCGTCGGTGTACTGGACAGCGGCGGTGCCGCCTGTCCCGCCCACATAGGTCAGCGCCGGAGCCGAACCGACAGTCGGGCTGATGATGTCGGGGAAGTCCGGGTCGTACATCCCCGGCGCATCAAACCGGAAGGGCCCCAGGCCCGCGAAAATAGAGCCAGCGGTCGGGGTGACTACGTAGGTCCCAGCGTCGTCGGCGACGTAGCGGGCGCGCAGGGTATTGCGGTAGAAGTCCGGGTCGGCGCCCTGACCATCCAGATGCCAGCCGATTTCGGTTCCGCTGATAAAGAGCGCGCCGCACCCCCTCAGGTAGGCCTGCAGGAGCGCCCGCTCCGTCGGATCCAGGGTCTGGTCGGAGGCGGATTCCTCGCCCAGAATCCAATCCACCAGCCGGTAGTCGGCCAGGCGGACGTCGCCATCGCGGACAGCCTCGTTGCTGGCGCTATCTAAGGGGAAGGGAATCGCCCGTCCGTGCTGGAGGACATAGTTGCGCGCGTTCATCCGGTCCAGGAACATCCGAAGGTTGAAGCCCTCCACCGGGTCGGTTTCCGGGATGAGCATCGTGCGGTCGAGGCGGTCAAAGCCGTTGACCAGGAGCGCTCTCCTCTCTCCCTCTCCCGTGGGGTGAGAGAGAGGGAGGGGAGAGCCCGAAGGGCCGGGGGAGGGGGTGAAGGCTGCCAGTACTTCGGTCGGGAAGGATTCACCTCCGTCGTTGACGGCGGTGACGCGGACAAAGAGCAGTTGCCCTGGCGGGACGTCGGTGAGGGTGTAGACGGTGGTGGTGACCAGGGCCGCCGCCGACCAGCCAACACCGTCGGTGGAGGTGTAGACCCGGTATCCAGTGGGCGGGTCACTCTCCAGGCCGGGGGTATTTGTCGCAGGCGGGCGCCAGGAGACCCGGACCTGCCCGTCCCCCAGATTCCGCACCGCCAGGTGGGTCGGCGGCTCCGGGAGGAGAGGGAGGTCTATCCTGTCGCGGGTCTCAAAATACCGGACGATGCCCCGGTAGACGGCACGG
This sequence comes from Anaerolineae bacterium, assembly GCA_034435815.1. Taxonomy (GTDB): domain Bacteria; phylum Chloroflexota; class Anaerolineae; order B4-G1; family DUEL01; genus SpSt-77. The sequence goes on from DAOTWK010000086.1 coordinate 2,878, forward strand.
GCGACCAGTTGGTTGAACTTCGGCTCCTTCAGCGCATCGGTGTCGGTAGGGTGGTCGTGGAAAGCGACCTCTATGAGGACGCCGGGCATCCGGACAGCAGGGTCCGGATCCCAGAGTTCCCGCAGTTCGCCCAGGTTGAGGGCCCGCTTCCCCAGGTCGGGCCAGGCGGAATCCCAGGCCGTCCGCAGGGTGCGGATGATTTCGGTATGGACGGCGTCCTGCAGTTCAGCGCTTCCAGGGGTGACAGAGCGGGTGATCCACTCGCCGTTGTAAATAAAGGTGACGGTGCCCCGGGTCGTCGTCTGATAGCCCCCGGAACTGGTCCCGTTGGAATGCCAGGAGAGATAGAGGGCGTCCTCCCCGGTCCCGGCATGCTCCCAGCGGGCGTACATGGGCCGGGCGACGACGTCGTTAAAGTACCCGTAGGAGGGCCAGCCGGAGGGGTCCAGACCCATGCGCTGGACGTAGTAGTACGCCGCGACCTCCCACCAGGGCTTGTTGGGGGCGTAAGGGGCCGTCGTGGTGTAGATGCCCGTCAGGCTGGAAAAGACCCCGCCACCCACCCGGACCGCGTCCGCAATGATGGCCCGGCCCGGATACGCCGAGAGGTTGCTCAGGGTGACGGTGGCGACCTGCCCGGCGCGGAAGCCGAAGGTGCCCAGATACCGCCAGGTGTTGCCGTGAATGCGCTGATCCGCGACCACTTCCGTTTTGCCCCCGGCGTGGTGGACGGTATAGCGGGCGTCCGGGGCGCGATTGGTCCCCTGCCGGTACCAGACGTAGACGGCGTACTCCCCGTCGGCAGGGACGGCGAAGGCCCATGTCGCGGTGGCGGTGGCCGTTCCGGTGACGGTCGTCGTGTAGCGGTAGGTGCCGCCCAGGTAGCCGAGGTAAGAACTGGTCGTCCAGGTCCCCGCTTCAGAATAGCCGCCGGGGGCATCGTTGTCCACGACGACAGCGGACGGGTTCATATCCCGCTCTCGGACAGGGATGACGGTCGCGCCGGCATTCTGGAGGTAGCGGATGAGGTACTGGTTGACGGCCTCGGCGTTGTGGTGGTCCTCAATGATGGGGCCGACGTAGGGAGCGGTGGGGTAAGGGGGCCGCTGGGTGCGCCAGCGGGAGAGGGTGGAGTTCCAGAGCCAGCCGTGCCCTGCGCTGATGTAGATCGTTTTGCCCTTCAGGCTGCCCTGGGGTGAAGCGATGGTGGCGGCGGCCGCAGATGCGGCGGCCGCATCTGCGGCCGCCG
>DAOTWK010000087.1:0-2236 GCA_034435815.1 Anaerolineae bacterium
GGGCCGCCCCCTCCCCCGCCCGGATGCCGTCGCCAAAGTGACCGGCGCTGCCCGCTACGCCGATGACCTGACCTTCCCCGGCATGCTCCACGGCGCCGTCCTGCGGGCCGGCATCCCCCATGCCCGCATCCGGCAGATAGACGTCTCCGAAGCCCGCGCCCTCCCCGGTATATGGGCCGTCTTGACCGGGAGGGACGTCCCCGGCGAAAACCGCCACGGGCTGATTCACCGGGACTGGCCTGTCCTCTGCACCGACAAAGTCCGCTACGTGGGGGACGCCGTCGCACTGGTAGCGGCGGAGAGCCCCGAGGCCGCCCGGCAGGCGCTGGAGCGCATCCGGGTGGAGTACGAGCCACTGCCGGTGGTGGCGGACGTCTTCCAGGCCCGCCGCCCGGACTCCCCGCGCGTCCATGAAGACCACCCCAACGGCAACCTGCTGGCGAAACTCCACGTCCGGCGGGGGGATGCAGAGCGGGGCTTTGCTGAAGCGGACTTGGTGATAGAACGGACGTATCAGACCCCTATGATTGATCACGCCTTTATGGAGCCGGAGTGCGCGGTTGCCCGGCGCGGGGAAGACGGGAGAATGGAGGTGTACGTGGGCTCCCAGATTCCCCACGCCGATCAGGTCCAGATTGCTGCTGCGCTGGGAGAGGACGTCCGGGTGATTGCCACAATGATGGGTGGCGGATTCGGCGGGAAGGAAGACATCGCCGCCCAGATTCACGCCGCGCTCCTGGCCCACGCCACCGGCCGGCCGGTCAAGGTTCGCTACAGCCGCGCCGAATCCCTGCTGGCGCACCCCAAGCGGCATCCGATGGTCATCCGGGTCCGGCTGGGCGCCCGGCGGGACGGTCGTCTGGTCGCCCTGGAAAACGAAATCTGGGCCGATACGGGCGCGTACACCAGCCTGGGGACGAAGGTGTTGGCCCGCGCCGTCAGTCACGCCGGAGGGCCGTATGAGATCCCCAACGTCCGCATAGACGGTTATCTTTACTACACCAACAACCCGCCCGCCGGGGCGTTTCGGGGCTTCGGCGTCCCCCAGGTCGCCTTCGCTGTAGAGAGCGCGCTGGACGAACTGGCGCACGAATTGGGGATGGACCCGATCGCCATTCGGCGGCGGAACCTCCTGCGGGTGGGCTCCGTCACCTGCACCGGGCAGCGATTGCGGGAGAGCGTGGGTCTGGAGGAGTGCCTGGACCGGGTGGAGGCGGAGATTCGGCGGGAGCAGGGGCTGGGGCCGGAGGAACCGATCCGCTGGGGCTGGCGGGATGGGGAACGGGCACTGGGATGGGGCGTCGCGCTGGCCTACAAGAACACGGGCCTGGGCGGAGGCACTGCCGACTTCGCCGTCGCCGAGGTGGAACTGACCGATGAGGGCGGAGCCGAAGTGCGCGTCGGTTCGGCGGAAATGGGGCAGGGATTGCCGACGGTCCTGATGGCCATCGTCGCCGAAGAACTGGGCATACCCACCGAGCGAGTCCAGGTTGTCCCGCCGGATACGGACCGGACTCCCGACGGCGGCCCCACCACCGCCTCCCGCCAGACCTTCGTCTCCGGCAACGCGGTGCGGCTAGCCGCCATCCGTTTGCGAGAGGAAATGGCCGCTGTGGTGAGCCAGCGGCTGGACGTCCCGCCGGAATGGCTGGAGTTCCGGGACGGGGCCGTCGCTACCCCGCGCGGGGAGATCCCGCTGGCAGAGGTCGTCCGTTGGGCGCGGGCGGGGGGACGTCCCACCGCCATCCGACACCGGTACGACATGCCGCCCACCCGACCCGTGGACCAGGAGGGGGATACTTACGTGACCTACAGTTTCGCCGCCCACGCTGCGCTGGTGGAGGTGGACGAGGGGAAGGGCACGATTCGGGTGCGGAAGATGATTGTCGCCCACGATGTGGGGCGGGCGATCAACCCGCTGGCGCTGGAGGGGCAGATTGAGGGCGGGGTCGTGATGGGCTTGGGGATGGCGCTGAAAGAGGAATTTGTCCTGGAAAACGGCGTCCCCCGGACGCGCAAACTGGCCGATTGCCGCCTGCCCACGCTGGTGGACGTGCCGGAAATCGTCTCATTCATCGTGGAGCATCCCACCTCCGAGGGCCCCTACGGGGCCAAGGGCATCGGCGAACTGCCAACGGTTCCGGTGGCCCCGGCGGTCGCCAACGGGGTCTATCATGCCGTTGGGATGCGCATCCGGCGGTTGCCGCTGAAACGGTAGAAAATTGCGGCGGCGGCC
>DAOTWK010000088.1:0-4073 GCA_034435815.1 Anaerolineae bacterium
ACCAGCGGAATCACCTCGCCGCGCATCTTCAGGAGGCGATAGAGATAACGGTAACGGAAGCAGAGAGCACCAGCCCCTTCCACCACGGGCGAGCCGGGAATCTGATGGCCCCACCAGTGGTCTATCGGCCAGTCGTAGAAGACGCCTTCGTGGAGGGTGAGGATGTGGCCGCCCTGGCGGGCGCGACCGAAGACGCCCGTCTCCACCATAGCCTGCATCTCGGCCCATTCCGGTGTCCCGGCGTTGAAGGCAAAGATGCCCAGTTTCAGGCCATGCCGTTCGGCTTTCTCCATGCAGAGAATCATCAACTGAGCCAGGCGGCGGTATCCTGCCACCCCGGGCGGGGCCGGCTCGTTGACGACTTCCCAGTAGTCCACCACGCGGCCTCCCTGGAGTTCAGGGCTGACGGCGATTTTGTTGAGAATCAGTTGAACCAGGGAATCAGCCAGTTGAGCCAGGTCGGCCCCCATGATGTTCGGAGCGGCCTCTATGGCCGATGTGACCCGCCCCACGGTGATGACGCTGGGAGCCAGGGCCTTCACTTCGGCCAGCAGACTCAGGTTGTCTACGGCCTTGACGAGTGGGAAGCGAGTGCCGCTGGCCAGCAACTGCCGCAGGAAGGGGATGGTGGGGCCTGAGGCGATGGCATGCACGCCCAGTTTGCTGCCCCGTTCTACGATGGGGTACGGCCAGATTCCGTCCGGCATAATGGCCTCCTTTTCGGGGTGGCGGGCTGCAAACGGGAGCAGGCAGGAGCAGAAATCGCTTCTGCGTTTGCCGCTTCCGGAGCAATTTTACCACAAAGATGAGACGTTCGCCACTTTGAGGGAGGGTGTGTTTGCGGTGGCGGCCTCCGGCCGCCACCGCAAAACCTCTCAATCCCTTCTGCGCCTGCGGCAGGACTTGACAGTGTCCTTTTGTGGTAAAATACTTTGCGATACAAATAACTTTTTATGGAGTAGACATGCAACCGCAGGATGCGCTGGACAACCTGAGGGCTATCCACCAGATTATGGAGCGGGCCCCCCGGACCTCAAACAGAACCGGCGCCTGGTTTATGGTTCTCTGGGGAGCCATCTGGCTGGTTGGCTTTACCGGTACTCACATCCTGGTGCAGACCGGCCGCGAGCCGCTCATCCAGTGGTTCTGAATGCCCCTGAACCTTCTCGGCGTTCTGGGCTCCATTGGGCTGGGCGTCTGGATGGGGCGGCGGGCATCCAAAATCTCGTCCACCATCTGGCTCCCTATTCTCCTCTGGTGGCTGGCGCTGGCTGCTTTTGACGCGGTCCTGATCTGGAGGCTCCGGCTCTATATGGACGGGCCCGACTTTGCCTTTCTGATCGTCCTGACCATCGCCCTGGGCTACATCCAGTTTGGCCTCTTCACCCACTGGAGCATCAGTGCCATCGGCCTCTTCATCGGCCTGCTCGCCGTCTTTACAGCGACCTGGCTGCCGGAGTACTTCAACCTGGGGGTGGCCGTTCTGGGCGGCGGTGCCCTGATCGGTGGTGGCCTGTGGTTCCCCCATCGGGGTGAGGGATAAGGTATACGCCTGAGCCGGACCCTGTCATCCACCAACCACCCGCCTGCGGATCATGGCCGCGCTGTTCGGCCTGGATGAGGGCGATAGGGCCGACTTCGGCTTCCTGCGCGACCTCCTGGGCCTGACCGACGGCAACCTCAGCATCCACCTGCAGCGGCTGGAGGAGGCGGGTTACGTGCGGATAGAGAAAACCTTCGTGGGCCGGCGCCCCAAGACGTGGGTCTGGGCCACAGCGAAGGGGCGGACGGCTTCGCGGCCTACGTGGACGCTTTGGAAAATATCCTGTATCCCCAATAACGCAAAAGGAGGTAGAGATGAGCGGTAAAGTCGGCAAAATGGTTTCCCTGGTTCTCCGAGCCCTGGCCCTGGCAATGGGTGTGGCGGTGATTGTCCTCCACATCTTGGGCGCGGCCGACGAGCGACGTCGTCATTTATCTCCTGATGACGATGCTGGGCGTCCGGTTGCTCATTCTGACCGGCAAACTGGTTTTCAACATCCGGTTTGAGGGGAACGCGCTGAGTGTGCTGGCGGGCTTTCTTCTGGGGACGATGGCCTTCTTCACCCTGGGGTATCTCATTGCCGGACTGGCCCCCCCCGCCCGAGTCGCTCAGACCGTGGGGATGGTCCTGGCCTACCCGACGATGTTTCTCTCCGGCGCGACCATCCCCTGGGAAGTCCTGCCCCAAGGCCTGCGGGTGGCGGCCCAGTGCATCCTACTGACCCACGTGGTGAGGCTGATGAAGGGGCTGTGGTTCGGCGAGACGTGGAGCCAGCACTGGACGGAGCTCGCGGTGCTGGTAGGGTGCTTGGTGGTGGGGGGAGCCATCGCGGCGCGGACTTTTCGGTGGGAACAAGATGACGGTCGCCCTTGAGGCGACCGTCATCTTACAGATACTGCCGTAGTTGTCGGCTGCGCCGGGGATGACGCAGCCGGCGGAGGGCCTTGCCTTCAATCTGGCGGATTCGCTCGCGGGTCAGGCCGAATTTCTGCCCTACTTCCTCCAGCGTGTGGCTGCGGCTTCCACCCAACCCGAAGCGGAGGCGCAGGATGCGGGCTTCCCGGGGGCTGAGTGTGGAAAGCACTTCTTCTATCTTTTCCGCCAGCATCTTCTGGTACGCGCTCTGGGGAGGGGTAGGCGTGGAATCGTCCTCAATGAATGCCCCCAGTTCGTTATCTTCCTCTTCCCCGACCGGGTGTTCCAGACTGAGCGGCCTCCACGAGACGCGCAACATCCACTGGACTTTGCGCGGTTCCATATCCAGTTCAGCGGCAATCTCTTCGGGGGTAGGAGGACGACCGTACTCCTGCTCCAGTTGTTGGGCCGTCTTGTAGAGTCGGCGGATGCGGTCGGACATGTGGACAGGAACCCGGATCGTCCGGCTCTGGTCGGCCACGGCCCGGCTGATTGTCTGGCGGATCCACCAGGTCGCATAGGTGCTGAAGCGATAACCTCGCCGGTAGTCAAATTTCTCCACGGCTTTCATGAGGCCGAGGTTCCCCTCCTGAATCAGGTCAAGAAAGGGAACCCCGCGGCCGATGTACTTTTTGGCGATGCTGACGACCAGGCGGGTGTTCGCCTTGATCAGGTGTTCCCGCGCTGCCCGGCCCTCTTCCACCAACGCTTCCAGTCGGGCCCGCTCTATCGGGTCTGTACCGTTGTTCGCCAGCACCTGCGCCGCCTCGCGCCCGATTTCAATGATATGGGCTAGACGAGTTTCTTCTTCCAGAGAGAGCAAGGGCACCCGGGCCATTTCCCGAAGGTAAAGGCCCACCGCGTCATCTGCCGCAATCCCGCTCATGTCATCCAGGTCCACCTCGGCCAGTTCGACCAGGTCTTCCGTCTCTGGTGCGGGCAACTCATCATATACCTCAATACCCGCTTCGCTCAACAACGCAATGATTTCGTCCAGTTGCTCCGGGGACCCTTCGGCCTCTGGCAGAAGGTCCAGAATATCACCGGTAGTCAGGTACCCCTGGGCTTCCGCTTTCTCCAGCAATTCTTCCAATATATCCATACTCCCTACTCCTTACTCCACTCCCTAATCTTACTCCCTACTCTGCAGGAATTGAACCAGGGGAGCCAGTCGGGGGTCCACTCTCTCCTCCGCACAGCGGCAGGGTTCCAGGTTCAGATTTGCTCCGCACTCAGGGCAGATACCCTTGCAGTCCAGGCGGCACAGTGGCTTCATTGGTAGATTGACCCAGATTTGCTCTCGCAGCAGTGGCAGGGGGTCAAACCACCCCTCGTCGGTAAGAGTGTACGAAATGCCAGGGCGTGGCCGTCCACTCAGACCGATGGTCTCCTCTATTTCCAGGACGGTATCATACGGAAATGGTTCCAGACATCGGACACAATCAATCTCCACGCGGGTTTCCACCTGGGCTTCCACCAGAATACCGCCCTGGACGCGAGTGAATTGAATGGGGCCGCGGAGAAAGGCCACTGAGATGTCATCCAGTTGCTGAGGGCCTTCATCCAGGATGAAGGAGAGGCGCTCGCCCGGACGCGCCCCGATGAGCGGGGAAAG
>DAOTWK010000089.1:0-7151 GCA_034435815.1 Anaerolineae bacterium
TGCTGAGCGAGCCCACTTCCCCCTCCACCTCGCACAGGAAGGCTGTCTCCAGATGGCCCGGAAGGTCGTCCAGGTCTACCAGCAGGGGCGGGCCCACCCGGACAGCCAATCCCACTTCTTCCATCAACTCCCGCCGGAGCGCGTCCTGAGGTCGTTCGTGCCGCCCCACCCAGCCGCCCGGCAATCCCCAGGGGTAGCGCCCCCGGAAGACATGCTCCAGCAGCAGAATCTCTCCCCGTTCGTTGAAGACGACGCCGGTCACGCCGACAGTGAACCGGGCAGCAAAAAGCCCGATCAACCGGCTCAGCAGTGGATACAGGAAGGGGAACCGGCGCATCAGCCTGGCAACCCGTTGTTTTAAAGGACGCGGATGAACGCGGATTAACGCGGGCCCTCTTTTATTCCCTTTATTTTTCCGGCATCCGCGTCCATCCGTGTTCATCCGCGTCCGATTTCCGGCATCCGCGTCCGACTCCCTCTATGGATACACCCGCTTCAGGGTGCGGGGGAAGGGGATGGCTTCCCGCAGGTGGTCAATGCCGCAAATCCAGGCCACCGTCCGCTCCACGCCCAGGCCGAAGCCCGAGTGGGGCACCGAACCGTACCGGCGCAGGTCAATGTACCACTCAAAGGCCTCCCGAGGGAGGCCCCATTCCTTCAGCCGCTGCACCAGCAGGTCCGGGTCGGAGATACGTTCGGAGCCGCCGATAATCTCGCCGTACCCCTCCGGCGCCAGCAGGTCCACGCTCTTGCAGACCTCAGGCCGTCCCGGCCAGGGCTCCATGTAGAACGCTTTAGCCCGGGTGGGGTAGCCGTAAACAAACACCGGTTTCTCAAACCGTTTTGTCAATTCCGTCTCATGCGGTGAACCAAAGTCGTCCCCCCATTCTATCTTCAGCAGTTCCCGCAGTTCCTCGTCTTCCGTCTCCTGCCGGATGCGGGCCAGGATGTCCAGTGCCTCGTCGTAGGAGATGCGGGGGAACGGCGGTTCCACTTTCTCCAGTGCTCGGGTGTCCCGTTCCAGGAGCGCCAGTTCCTGCGCCCGCTCCCGCAGGCAGGTCTGCACGATGTAGGTGACAAACTGCTCCTCTATCTCCATCAACTGGTCCAGATCACAGAAAGCAACTTCCGGCTCCACCATCCAGAATTCGGTGAGGTGGCGGCGGGTTTTAGACTTTTCGGCGCGGAAGGTGGGGCCGAAACAGTAGACCCGACCGAAGGCATAAATGTTGGCCTCGTTATACAACTGGCCCGACTGACTGAGATACGCCGGCTCGCCGAAGTAGTCGGTCTGGAAGAGGGTGGTCGTCCCCTCGCAGGCCGCCGGGGTGATGATAGGAGTGTCCATATTAATAAAACCGTGGCTGTCCAGCCAGTCCCGGATGGCACGGATGACGGTGGCGCGTACCCGCAGGACCGCCCACTGCCGCCGGGAGCGAATCCAGAGGTGGCGGTGGTCCAGCAGGAAATCCACCCCATGCTCTTTGGGCTGGATAGGGTACTCGTCGGCAATCTGCACCACCTTCAGATGGGTGACGTTCAGTTCGTAGCCCGGAGGGACGCCAGGGGCGCGGGGGTCCTGCCGGACCACACCGGTCACAATCAGGGACGATTCCTGGGTCAGCCGGGCCGCCGCTGCGAAGACCTCCTCCGGCACGTCTTTCTGGAAGACGACGCATTGGATAAACCCCGTACCATCCCGCACCTGAAGGAACTGGAGTTTTCCCTTGTCAGTGCGATTATAGAGCCAGCCCTGGAGGGTGACTTCTTGACCGACGTACCGGGCAATGTTTTCAATCCGGACGACTTCCGCCATTGTGCGCCCCCCGAAAAGAGGATGCAGGAGATTTGCTTCTTGCTTCCCCTGATTGTACCGCAAAACAGGGAGGGCGCAACCGAGTTCTTGCGGGAAATCCCGCTTCGGTTTATAATCCCCCCCGACGGGGTTTTATGTACATAGAAGTCGCCGTCGCCAAAGTGCCCAAATGGGCCAGCCAGGAGAGCGGGGACACGCTGGAGATGGTGGAGCGTCCCCGGGGCGGCTTCTCCTTCGTGCTGGTAGACGGACAGGGCTCCGGGCGGGGAGCCAAAGCCGTCAGCCAGCAGGTGGCCCGCAAGGCCATCACTGAACTGGCCGAGGGGGTGCGGGACGGCGCCGCCGCCCGGGCTGCCCACGATTTCCTTTATACCCACAAGGGCGGACGGGTCTCCGCAACCCTGAACATCCTCTCCGTGGACCTGACGACCGGCACCCTGGTCCTCTCCCGCAATAACCCCCATCCAGTCATCGTGGTGAAGCCCGAAGGGGAAGTCGGGCTGTTGGATGAGCCATCCCAGCCGGTGGGGATTTATCCCCGCACCCGCCCGGTCATCACCGAGGTGGCGCTGGAGCCGGGCCTGACGGTTGTCGTCTACACCGACGGGCTGGTGCTGGCTGGCGAGGGTCGGGGCGGGCCAATGGACCTCCCCGCCGTCGTCGGGGAGATGTCCGCGCGCGGCCTGGATGCCCGGCAGATGGCGGACCAGTTGCTGGCCCGCGCGCTGGCGCTGGAAGCCAACCGCCCCCGAGACGATATTAGTGTCCTGGTCCTCTGCGTCCACCCCGAGACCGGCGACCCGGTCCGCCGTCTGCACATCCAGGTTTGTACAGGAACGTAGATGAAACAGGTAGATTCCCGCACCCTTCGGGCCTACCTTCGGGATACCTGGCTGCTGGTCAGGGAGTTCCGTTATTCTCTCCTGCTGTTCCTCATCCTGACCCTGGTCGGGACGGTGATTCTGCGATTTGCCTACGACGCCGACCGACCGCTGGGCTGGGGAGAGGCCCTGGACACCACCGTCAAACTGATGTTTTTTGAGACCACCCACGAATACCCCCGCGCGTGGCCAGCCCAAATCGTCTTCTTCCTCTGGCCCCTCCTGGGAGTGGTGTTGATCGTGAATGGCGTGGTGCGGTTCGGGACCGCCTTTTTCAACCGACAGGAACGGCGGGAAGCATGGGAGGTGGCTGTGGCCTCTACGCATCGGAACCACATCGTTGTCTGCGGATTGGGCAAAGTGGGGTACCGGGTTATCCTCCACCTGCTGGGGATGCAGTACGAGGTGGTCGGCGTGGAGAAAAACCCGGAAGCGAGATTCCTCCCCCTCATCCGTCAGAAAAAGGTGCCGGTCATCGTGGGGAACGCCCGTCAGCGGGACATCCTGGAGAAAGCCGGTGTGCGTGTTGCCTCTGCTATCGTTGCCGTTACCGAGGACGACCTGACCAATCTGAGCATTGGGCTGGAGGCGCGGCTATTAAACCCGAACATCCAGGTTGTCCTGCGGATGTTTGACCAGGACCTGGCAGATCGGGTTCGGGAAGGCTTCGGCTTCCAGGCCGCCTTCAGTACGTCGGCGCTGGCGGCTCCAGCCCTGGCTGTTGCCGCCACCCGCACCGCCGTGGAGTACTCCTTCTACCTCAACGACGTCCTTCTCAACATTAGCCGCCAGACGGTAAACCCTGGCTCTGCGCTGGCTGGACGCCGGGTGGGAGAGGTGGAGCAGGAACTGGACCTCTCTATTATCCTCCTTTCCGGCCCGACGGGAATGGATTTCCATCCGGCTGCCGACCGGGTGCTGAATCCGGGGGATCAGATCGTGGTCTTCGCCTCGCTGGAGGCCCTGGCCTGCCTGAACCGGATGAACGGGGCGGAGGGAGTGTACCCGCCGCAGGAACGGAGCCGCGCGGGTTGGCTGGGCCGCCTGCAGAGACGACGACCCGCTCCGTGAATAGACCACAGACCATAGACGACAGACAGCAGACGACGGGGTCAGTGGTCAGTCGTCAGAGCATATCTGAAAAACCGCAAGGGAAGTAAAGGTGCTCGTAGTCAGCCACGAAGCAAAGCAAAGTGACGCCCGAAAGCGACACTCCACTTCGTTCCGTGCCTACCTGGAAACTTGTAGCGCCAGATTGATCTTGCACCACAGTTTCTGACCCGTAGGAATGCGCCCGACGCAATGGGGCACTCCATACTCCATACGAACGAATTGTCAGGGGCTTTCCGTGGTCAGTGGTCAATCGTCCGTGGTCAAAATCGGGGTTGTCGGGCCATGCGGGGCGGGCAAGAGCACGCTGGTACAGGCCCTGCGCGAGCGCAGTATTGACGCCCATGAGGTTGCCCAAGAGCACTCCGGCGTCCCCGCGATGTGGCAGCGCATTACCCGGCCCGACCTCCTGGTTTACCTGGACGTCTCTCGGGAGACAGCGGAGCGGCGGCTGGAGCGGGAACTCCCCCTGGACTGGTGGGAGGAGATTGCCGCCCGGCTGGCTCATGCCCGCGCCCACGCCGACCTGATTGTGGAGACCGACGGTCTGACGCCCGAAGAAGTCGCAGAGCGGGTTGCGGAATTTCTGGCTACAGTGGGAGAATCCGCCTTCGCTACGAAATGAACCGACGCACCGACGTTTTCCTCCTGATTCTGCTCCTGGCCGTCGCGCTGACGGCAGCGGCCCCTCTCTGGGGACCGGGCATCGTCAACACGCGCGGCGGGGGAGATAGCCCTTTCCTCCTCCAGCGCGTCCACCAGATGGCCGTCAACCTGCAGGCCGGTGTTTTTCCCGTCCGGTGGATGCCGGACGCCGCCTACGGCCTGGGCTACCCCTTCTTCAGTTACTACGCCGCCCTTCCCTACTACCTGGCGGGCCTGCTGGTGGTGATCGGGCTGGACATCCTCACCGCCATCAAAATCACCCAGACCCTGGGCTTTCTGGCAGCCGCGCTGGCCATGTACGGCTGGATGCGCCGCCTGACCGCCCGCCCATGGACTGCCTGGCTGGGGGCTGTTGCTTACACTGCCGCCCCTTTCCATCTGGTCAATGTCTATGTGCGGGGTGACTCCCTCTCCGAGTTCTACGCCTTCATTTTCTACCCCCTCATTCTCTGGGCGCTGGACCTTCCCGAAGGCCGCCCACTCCGCCGGACCGAGGTCGCTCTGGCCTATGCCGGCCTCCTACTCACTCACAACATCTCCGCTTTTATCTTCACCCCGTTTGTGCTCCTGTATGTGCTGATACGCCATCGCCCGGACCGGCAAACGCTGAAAGACCTGGGGGCTCTGGGACTGGGACTGCTCCTCTCCGCCTGGTTCTGGCTCCCCGCCCTGGGCGAGAGCAACCTGGCCCAGTTAGGGACGGTCACCCAGGGGTATTTCCACTACGTCAACCACTTTCGCGCCCTGAATCTGGTGCAGAACTGCTTCCTTTTTGATTATTCTCTCTCCTCCCCGGACCGGACTCCCTTCGCGATGGGGCTTCCGCAGGCCGTCGGCGCGGCGCTGGGGGGAGTGGTGCTATTGGTCCGGTTGGCCACCGCACGGGTTGGGCGGCCGCAAGGGTCGCCTCTACAAGCCACCGCGTACCTTTTGCTGGGACTGGTTATCTCCACCCTGATGATTACTCCTCTCAGCAAACCGCTCTGGGACCATTTGCCGCTGTTGCCGATGGTCCAGTTCCCCTGGCGTTTTCTTTCCGTACAGGCCCTCTTCGCGGCCGCTGCGCTGGGGAACGCGCCAGGCACTTCAAAAGTGCCCGGCACGTTGTACGCTGTGCTCCTCTGCGGTTTGATTCTCATCGCCGCTGTGATGCTCCCCCTTCACCCCGACCGACTCCCCATCGGCCCGGAGGATGTGACGCGGGAGCATCTCCTCCTCTACGAACTCTTCACCAGCAACATTGGGACAACGATCCGGCATGAGTACCTCTACTATGAGGTCATCCCCCGCCCCTACACGTCCGACGCGGTAGTGGAGCCGGACGCGCCGCCGAGGGCGATCCCGCTGGACGGGGCACGCCTGGAGGCGATACAAGTGGAATCCACACCCACCCGTCAGGTCTGGCGGGTGGCGGGCGAAGGGGGCAGCATCGCCTTCCCCCTCCTCTACTGGCCCGGCTGGCGGGCCAGTGTGGACGGCGAGCCGGTGGAAGTCGGTCCGGTGGAAGGGTCCGGCTACCTGGCCCTGCGGGTCCCACCCGGCGAGCACACCCTCATCCTCTGGCTGGGCCGCACATCCATGCGCGCCGGGGCGGAGGGGCTCTCCCTGGTCACCATCTTGGCAATGGCAGTGGTGGGGATTCGGCGCTACTCCGCTTCGCTCCGTAGCGCCCTGCGAACACCGATGCTCCTCTGCGCTCTCTGCGTCCTTTGCGGTTTCTCTTTCCTGCACGCCTCTTCCGGCGCCAGCCGTCCGGCACCCAATGCCCATCAGAACCTGACGACACCCAATGCCCATCAGAACCTGACGATGGACTTTGTCCAGATGCCCTACCTCCACCCCAACCCCGGTGGGGTCCGGTTTGAGGGCGGGGATGGATGGGCGGAACTGCTGGAGTACACCCTGCCGAACGACACACCCTCCCCGGGCGACTCTCTGACCGTGACCGTGAAGGTGGAGGCCAGTTTCCCACCCACGGTGACCCTGGCGCTGGTCTCTCCGGCGTCCGTGCGGTACGACCTGGCCCCGCTGGCAGAGGTGACCTGTGCGGCCCATCTGTGCCCGCTGACCGTCCCGCCTGACATCCCGCGCGGCCTCTACCTCCTGCGCCTGCGGGTCTTCGGGCCGCAGGGGGAACTGAGCGCCCGGACGCCCGCCGGGATGGAGAGGGGGACTATCTACTTGGCCCCCATCCGGGTGACCGCCGGTCCCTCGCTCCCGCCAGAGGTGGCGGTCCTGCACCCCTTCGGCCCCGAAATCCGGCTTTATGGGGCCACCGTCGCCCAGACCGCCCCGGACCGCCTGACGGTGAAACTGGTCTGGGGGGCCCGGTACCCCATCGCAGCCAATTATGGCATCTCCCTGCGTCTGCGGGACGCCACAGGGCGGGAGGTCCAGGTGATGGATACCCAGCCCGGCTACGGCTTCCTCCCCACCAGCCTCTGGCGCCCCGGCGAAATGGTGACCGACCGGTACGAGTTTCCCCTGCCCGCCGACCTCTCTCAGGGCACAGAGTACATCCTGCACGTCGTCCTCTACCGCTTCCCGTCCCTGCGGGCCATCGGAGAGCGACCAGTCGGCCCGTTCACCGTCCCCCTGGAGACGCCCTACGAAGAAAAGCCCACTCCGCGCCAGTTTACCCTGCCCCCCGTCCCGTATCCGATGGAAGTCACCTTCGG
>DAOTWK010000090.1:0-7296 GCA_034435815.1 Anaerolineae bacterium
GCCCCTCTCCCGCCGCCGAAGGCGAGTGGGAGGGAGGCGGGGGCCAGGGGAGTGGGGTGAGGGCAGTCGCAAAACGTCCGGGCTTAAAATACAAAGCCCTGCGGGGTGAGGAAGCCCCCTCGGCCCGAGGCATCGGGGCCGAGGGTTCGGGCTGTGGCCCTTCGGGCTGAAAGAAGAATTTTTCGTTGCGGCGGTAGAGCCGCCGCAACGAAAAACATCTTTTTCCCAGACTTGCGAGGCCCCGAGAGGATCAGATGAGCCACCCGGCAGGAGTTTTCAGCCCCCGAAGGGGGCTTTGCCATTGAGCCCGGCGGTTTACCGCCGGGCAAAGGAAGCTTGGCGGCAGTGGCTGCAGGCCGCCGCCCAATCCTCTCTAAAGAGGGGCCAAAGAGGAGGAAGAGATGCGTATAGTCCCCAAAGTTTCAAACGCCAGGGGTTGGTGCTCTATAAATATCGCAACCAAATGTAGGCTGCGGCCAGGAGCAGGGAGACGAAGGTCGTGAGCACGCCATAGCCGAAGAAATGCCAGAAGCGAATAGGATGACCGCTCCGTTCCGCCAGCGAAGCCACCACCACGTTGGCCGAGGCTCCCACCAATGTGGCGTTGCCACCCAGACAGGCTCCCAGCGCCAGCGACCACCACAGGGGCATCACCGGCATCGCCTGCCCCAGATTTTCCACCAGGGGAATCATCGTCACGGTGTACGGGATGTTATCCACCACACCAGAGATGACCGCCGACATCCAAAGAAGCACCATAGAGGCCAGGCCACAGTTCCCATCCACGACACGCAGGGCCGCCTGCGCTACTGCCCGGATGATGCCGGCCTGCACCAGTCCCTCCACAACGATGAACAGGCCGACGAAGAAAAAGAGGGTGGTCCATTCCACTTCCCGGATCGCGTGGTGCGGGTTCGTCCGGGTCCAGAGGAGCAGGACCGTCGCCCCGGCCAGCGCGACAGTAGCAGACTCTATGTGCAGGCTTCCGTGAAACAGGAAGCCAAGAATCACTCCTCCCATCACGATGATGCCCTTGCGCAGGAGCGGGTGGTTAGTGATTAACTCCTCCGCTTCCAGCGCGGAGAGGTCGGCAACCTGCACTGGCCGGGCCCGCAGTTCCTTCCGGAACATCAACCAGGCCAGCCCCAGAAAAGCCAGCAGGATGAGCAGGCTGATAGGACCCATGTGAGCAAGAAAGGTTGTAAAATCTATCCCCGCCGCGCTGCCAATGAGGATGTTGGGCGGGTCGCCGATGAGCGTCGCCGTCCCGCCAATGTTGCAGGAGAGAATCTCGGCGATGAGGAACGGCAGCGGGTCCAGCCCCAGTTGCCCTGTCACGAACAGCGTCACCGGTACCACCAGTACAACGATGGTCACATTGTCCAGAAAAGCCGAACTGATCGCCGTGACGGTGCAGAGGATGAGCAGAATCCAAACCGGTCGCCCCCTGCCCAGCCGGACCGCCTGGACCGCCAGCCACTGGAAGAGCCCTGTCTCCCGCAGGACGTTAGCGATGACCATCATCCCCACCAACAGGAAGATGACGTTCCAGTCTATGCAGCGGAATGCCTCTGCCTGGGTAACCACTCGCAGGAGAATCATCGTCACCCCGCCCAGCATGGCTGAGACGGTCCGGTGGACCCGTTCGGTGATGATGAGGATGTAGGTGATGATGAAGACGATAGCGGCAATCCAGACCGGGCTCACCGGGCTTCTCCCTTCTCCGATTCTCGCTGGGCCAGGCAGTGGGTCAGCAGGCCCAGAAGGTCCATATATCCCACGACGCGGTACGCTTCATCGACGACCGGCAGGCCAGAGAGGCGGTGTTCGTGCATCAGCATGAGTGCTTGCTTGAGGGTATCCGTCTCCTTGACCCAGACCGGCCGCTGCATCCCGTCGGCGGCAGTGCGAATACGGGTTTTTTCCGCGAACTCTGCCACCCGCTCCAGGTCGGTAATCTCCCGGAACAGTTCTTCCGGTAGGATGTAAAAGAGCAGGTCCTCGGTGATGGTGTGGAGGTCCAGTAGGCCGATGAGGCGACCTTCTTCCGTCACGACACAGGCGACGCGGACGCCGGGGTGGGCGGCCAAAGCGCGTGCCACCTCGTCCAGCGGCGCGTCGGGCGAGACGGTGACGGGTTCCAGGCCAGCCGCGCGGGCGATTTCTCCGATTCGCATTTCCCTCCATCCCGCGCAGATGGGGTGGGGTGGGGCTTTTTCGGGGACGGCCGGGCGCTCTTTCCGAAGCCCCCGTGCCTCGGCAACGGGGAGGACCAGAAGGATGCCGCTGTCGGGGCGCTCAAACCCGCCCACTACCCGCTCCGCCTCGGCGACGGCCCGGGCCAGCAGGGCCTCGTCCTCAATGGCGGTCAGCAAGGTGCGCCGACGGATTTCTTCGGCCTCAAAGAGCCGCTCCAGCGCGCCCAGCCCTACCCGTTCCAGCCAGGTGTGGGCCCGATACGCGCCGACGCTCTCCAGAATCGTCGCGCCCGGCACCCCGGCCTCCTGCCAGGCATGCAGGAGGTCGGGCAATACTTTGAGGTCATCCAGGATAACGAGTAACAGGTAAGCCATCGGCTTAACTCCGATTCAAATGTCCTATAAAGTCGTACCGGGTAGCACCTCTTTCGGGCGGCGAGTTTACCCCTCCTCACCGGGCAGGGGGAGGAGTCTCCGCAGAAGGGCAAAATCGGTATGACTTTTCGGAGCTTTTGACTGGTAAGGTTTTATGAGGCTCAACAGAGACACCGAAAGCGCAGAGTTCTATTTTGAGCCAAATAAAAGCCCGGCTCTTTGACCGGGCCGGGCCAGTGGCAACGTTGAGGAAGCAGGGTTATGGAGTGGGGATGCACAGTGTATCGCTCGCGCGGATGTAGTTCAGATTGTAGATGCCGTTGCACTCGGCGATGCGCCATGGGCTCACCCCGAACCGGATGCCGATGCGGGTGAGGTTATCCCCTCGCTGAATGGTGTAATACGTAGCGCACGCACAGGGCGGCGGACTGGGAAGCCCAAATTGAGGAGTACATCGTGGGCCAGGGGGGAAGGACCGGTACGCGTCCGGGATGGCCAGGCTCATTCCAGCGTAAATCCGGCTGGGGTTCACGATGCTGTTCTGGGAGGCAATGGCCCAGGGGTCTACGCCGTACGCCCGACCGATGCAGAAGAGGGTCTCCCCTGGTCGAACCACGTGATACCCCAGGATGACCCACCGGACCGGTGCTGCCGAGGCTACCTGGGCACTCAGTACCAGGAGCAGCAGCACGATGGTCAACACAGATGCTCTTCGCATGGCACACCTCCTTTCGGAAGAGCGGGGGAAGAGGGGGATAATTAATGCATTTTCATTGTACTGTATTTTTGCCAAGAATGCAAATTGGGGGTGTGTCGGGTGTGTTTCAATTTCGTGGCAAGTTGCTATCCGCATCGCTGCCGGGTGCTGTGCCGGAGTCTCAGGGGGAAAAGAATTTTTTGCGGCGGCGGCCGAAGGCCGCGCCGCAAAAAACTGCCCCCCAGCAGCGGGTCGTCGCTTCTAGACCGCGGGGTGACAGAAAAAAGGGGCTCCTTATATCACCCGAACGATGGCCAGTCCCACCAGCGCGCCGACAGCCATCCCCAGCAGGATGTCCAGCAGGTAGTGAATCTGAAGGGCGACGCGGGATAGGGAGACCAGCGCGGCCCACAAGCCCAGTAGGGCGCTGGCCCACCAGGCGGGAAGAATCGGGCTGAGCACCACCATAATACAGGCGACGCGCGTGGCATGGCCGGACGGGAGGGCATGGCGGTCCAGGTGGAAGTAGAGCCCGGCCGATGGCCCCGGCGGCCGCTGACGGCGAAACGTCCATTTCAGCGCGGTGGAGGCGACGCCTCCGGCCGTCATTGCGGTGATGATGCGCAGGGCCAGTTCGCGCCAGAAGGCGGCCTCCGCCAGGAAGAAGAGCGTCCCTGCGCCCGCCAGCCAGACGGCGGCATCGCCGGTGTGGGCGAAGAAGGTCGCCAGCCGGCGCAGGAGGCGGGCCCGCAGTGCCAGCCGGGCCGAGAGCCGCGCGTCCAGATGAAACAATCGCTCCCAGAACGATGCCTTTCCCGGCTCATCCATAGCAGCGTTCCTCCAATTCAGCCCGTACAATATCCAGTTGAAACGGTTTGTCCACGTCCATACCGACCTCGGGGTCTCTGCAGATAACGGCCCGCCCCCGTACGTTCAATGCTCGGCTGGCCCGCTGCTCCGCCTCGGCCAAACTCATCCGTCGGGCCAACAATTTCACCACCGGCCATATCCCTCCCAGAATCCGCGCCTGAGAGAGCGCGCTTTTGCGAGCATCCGCCACCTGCCGCCAGAGGTCCCGGTTCGCCAGCATCGCCCCGGGCCGCACCAGAATCATATCCCCTCCGGCAAAATCCCCCTCCCGGAGGTGCACGTAGGAACGCCGGGAGGTGGGGAAACGGTTCTCCATAACCGACCGTTCCACCACGCCGTAGTAGACGTCATGGTCGGTACAAAGGCAATCCTCTATAAACCGATCTACAATCTCCGGGGTCAACAGAGGAATGTCGGCGCTGCTGACCACGATACCGTCCAGGTCCGGGCTGACGGTCACGGCATAGTTGATCCCCGCTTCGGCGTTGCTGAACAGGTCGCCGTGGGCCGGGAGGTGGATGACGGGGACCGCCAGCAGCGGTCGGTCCTCCGGCGGCAGGCCGACCACGATGATTTTCTGGATATACCGAGAGCCCGCCAGGGCCTCCACCACGTAGGCCAGCATGGGACGGCCGGCAATTGGCAGAAGCCCTTTGGGTCGGCCCAGGGTATGCTCGGCCAGGGGGTCACTCTCCTTGGGCGAACTTCCAGCCAGAACGACAGCGGCAATTCGCGGCACTCCGTTCATTCCTAACTCCATCTCTACGGATTCAATGGCTGGATAGTGGGCTCCAGACCTAGTTGGCAGATCATTTCCTCCAGTTCCTGTGGATTCAGCGGGCGGCCCTTCCCCGCCACCGCGACCAGTGCGGCCTCCATCACGTTGGTCCCAAAAGAGCGCCCCTCTATGCGAGGGGTAGAAGTGACCAGATAGCGCACGCCCCGCTGGCGGAACGTCTCCACATCCACTTCGGTGGTGGTGTTGGTAACGATGATTTTGCCGTCCAGACGTTCCGGCATATGTCGTTTGATGTAGAGGCAATCCCCGGCGACGACGGTGGCCCACGCGTACCACTGAGGGAACTTAGGTTTGATCATCTCCTGTTTCTCGCCAGTGGGGTAGAGCCATTCAAAAGGCATCCGCAACAGTACCGGGAGCAGGATTCGGGCCAGGAGGTGGAGAGATGGGATGGATCGGATGGGAATCGGCAGTCCTAGAGCGAACCCCAGGTCGCCGAAAAGAAGGTCATACCCGGCTTCGGCGAAGGAAAGGGCCAGGTCGTACCGGTCCACTGCGGAGGGGATCAACACCCGTTTCGGGTTCACCTCGGGACCGATCGTTCGCTCTATGAACTGGGCAATCCGGCGCTCCAGCGTCTGGCGCAGGCCACTGCCGTCCACCATCGGGGTCTGGCGGACCCCGGCGACGATTTTCCGGACGCTGTAGATGGGGTAGTACTGCCCGGCGACGGTGAGTCCCAGGTCAAATCCGCCCACGCCGAAAGCGTCTACCTGGCCATCCAGTTCGCAGTACAGTTGGGCGGCCCGATCGGCGTCGCCGTTCGTGCCGATCCGCTCAATCTGTACCTGTTCCCCGGCCAGTGTGATGGTCACCCGTTTATCGCGAGTAGAACTGCCCAGGCTGATGCTGACGACGTGTTTCATAAAATCGCTTGCTCCTCAAGGAGATGGCCCGCTGGGCCTGCGGTGGGTTCGGCCATTGCTCCTTGCCTGTTCTTCCCTATTGCGGTCTAACAAATTGTTCTGGCAATAGTCTGCGAGGTGATTTTGACCCCTTCATCTTCCCTTGCCCTTCTCGGGGGAAGAAGAGAGGTTTGGGGGTGGCGACCCAAAGGGCCGCCACCCCCAAACCCCTGTTATCTCTCCCCGCGCCGCGAAGCGAGGGCGGGGAGAAGGCCGGGGGATGGGGCAAGGGCTGAACAGGTACGATTTTACTACAAATTCCTTCTTTGTCCAGCACCTGGTGGGGTATTGCCCCCGTTACACCCGCTCGTAGGGGTCAAACATCTTAGCGTATTCCTGGAGGGCGAAGCGGTCCGTCATCCCGGCGATGTAGTCGCAGACGACCCGATACAGGTCTTCCCCCTCCTCCAGCCGGGCCTGGACCTCCAGGGGGAGTTGGGCAGGTTCCGCCACATACGCCTCAAAGAGTTCGGTCACCACCCGTTCCGCTTTCTTCTGCATCCGGATGACACGGGGATGGCGGTACAACCGTTCCAGGAGAAATCTCTTCAGTTCCTGGTTCATCCGCTGGACTTCGGGGGAAAAGGCGACAATGTTCTCCGGCAAGTTGCGAACGTCTTCGGGCGAGTTCGGCCTCCACATTCCCAGCCGACGGTGGGTCTCAGTGACCAGATCGGTGACCAGCAGGCCGATAAATCGGCGGATGAGCCGGTGGCGGATCA
Source organism: Anaerolineae bacterium (assembly GCA_034435815.1). Taxonomy (GTDB): domain Bacteria; phylum Chloroflexota; class Anaerolineae; order B4-G1; family DUEL01; genus SpSt-77. The sequence goes on from DAOTWK010000090.1 coordinate 6,567, forward strand.
GTTCGGTGAATTGGCCGCCTGGCCAGCCGATGCTCTCCTTGAGCCGTTCCCACCAGGTGATGCCTTCCAGGTCGCGCGGGGCAATGAGCCCGGAGCGTAGGCCGTCGTCCAGGTCGTGGGCGTTGTAGGCAATTTCGTCGGCGGGGTTGGCCAGTTGGGCTTCTATGGTCCCTCGTTTCTCCGGCTCAAACCCGGCCGCGTCGGCCACGTCATACTCGGTCTCATGCTTAACGATGCCCTCCCGCACCTCCCAGGTCAAGTTGAGGCCGCGAAACTCGGGGAACCGCTGTTCCAGAAAGTCCACGATGCGGAGACTGTGGCGGTTGTGGTCAAAGCCACCGTGGCCGGCCATCAGCGCGTTCAGTGTGGCCTCCCCCGCGTGCCCGAAGGGGGGATGGCCCAGGTCGTGGGCCAGGCAGATAGCCTCCAACAAGTCCTCGTTTGCCCCCAGCGCGCGGGCCAGCGTTCGCCCGATCTGGGCGACCTCCAGCGTGTGGGTCAGACGGGTACGGTAGTAGTCCCCCTCGTAGATGACGAAGACCTGGGTCTTGTACTCCAACCGGCGGAAAGCGGTGGTATGGAGGATGCGGTCCCGGTCTCGCTGGAAGGCGGTACGGTAGGGGTGCTCGTCCTCCGGCATGGCCCGGCCGCGCGATTCCCGACTTTTGAAGCCGTAAGGAGCAAGAAAGCGAGCTTCCCGTTCCTCGTAGTCTTGCCGTGAGATAAACAT
>DAOTWK010000091.1:0-10420 GCA_034435815.1 Anaerolineae bacterium
AAGGGGTGAACCACCGCTTCCGCCCCGCCGCCCCGGAGGCCGTGCGGGCAATTCGGGCCAAGTATGGCCTGCCAGAGCATTTCATCCTCTACGTCGGCACCATTGAGCCGCGCAAAAACCTTACTACCCTCCTGGAAGCGCTCCATCACCTCCTTGCGACCTACGACCTGCGCCTGACTATTGTGGGCAAAAAGGGCTGGCTCTACGAGGGCTTCTTTCGCCGCCTGGGGGAACTGGGCCTGGAGGACCGGGTTATCTTCACCGGCTACGTCCCCGACGAGGACCTTCCGGCCCTCTACAGCGCCGCCGACCTCTTTGTCTTCCCCTCCCTCTACGAGGGCTTTGGCCTGCCGGTGTTGGAGGCGATGGCCTGCGGCGTGCCGGTGGTCTGCTCCAACACTTCCAGCCTGCCCGAAGTGGCCGGGGATGCGGCGCTGCGGGTGGACCCCACTGATGTGCAGGCCCTATGGACGGCGATAGCGGAGTTGCTGGAAGACGAAGCGCGGCGGGAAGCGATGAGGGAAAAGAGTTTGCAGCAGGCGGCACGGTTTTCCTGGGGGCGGACGGCGGCAATGACCCTGGACGTGTATCGGGGCGTGGCCCGCACGGGCTTGACAATCCCCCATCCTGCGGTAACATGAAAACGGCCGTGCTAGACGGGGAGCTGGCGGTGCCCTGTACCCGCAATCCGCCATAGCGGGGTTGAATTCCTTCCCGAGGGCTCACGTCGCCGGAAACCCCTCCGGTCAGAGGGTGCTGAACGGTGGGTCCTGCGCGGCAGGAGCCTCCAAACCCCGCCAGGTCCGGGAGGAAGCAACGGTACGGAGTCTCTCCTGGGTGCCGCAGGGGTGCCTGCCCGGAGCCGGATGGCCGAAGGCGGTCCGGTGGCCAGGTTCGACGGAAGGTGCACGGCCATTTTTTATTAACCACGGACAACGGACCACAAACGACAGACAACAGACCATAGACTTTAGACGACGGACGAGTCCCTGCGGTATGAGTTGGAATCGCATGATTCAGGGCGCTGTTGCCCTGGCCATTTTGCTGCTAATGGGCGGGTTGGCCGCGACCTACCAGGCCGACGCCATTCCGGTTACTTTGATCGTGGATGGAGAGGCCCGCCCGGTTCGCACGCACCAGCAGACGGTCGGCGCGCTGCTACTGGACGCTGGCCTGAACCTCCGCCCCGAGGATGTGGTGGAACCGGCCCCGGAGACCTCCCTACAGCCTGGGATGACCGTATCCATTTCGCGCGCCCGCCCGGTGACCCTCCAGGCCGACGGACGGACCTGGACGCTCTGGACGCACGCCACCACCACCGACCAAATTCTGACCGAGGCTGGCATCTCTCTCCACCCCGCCGACCGGGTTATCGTCACCTCGTGTGAATCGGCAACCATACCGGCCTGCGTGGGTGACCGGCTGGTCCAGGTCACCCGCGCGGTGCCGGTGACCCTCCACGAGAGGGGTCGGACTCTCTCCTTCGTCACCGCTGCGCCCACTGTGGGGCAGGCGCTGGAGGAACTCGGACTGGCTCTCTATCGGGCCGACCGCGTCCGACCGGACCTGGGACAGCCGGTCTCCGCCGGGATGCATATCTACCTGGAGCGCTCCCGGCCGGTCACGGTGTTGGTAGACGGGAAGACCCTCCGCACCCGGACTCACCGTAGCAGGGTGGGGGAGGTGCTGGCCGATCTGGGCATCGTCCTGGTGGGCCAGGACTACACCGACCCGCCGCCGGATACCCCTCTCGGGGAAGAGACGGTGGTTCAGGTTGTCCGGGTGGCGGAGGCGTTCGTTGTCCAGCAGGAGCCAATTCCCTATTCGGTGCGCTGGCAGGCGGACCCCGAACTGGAGATAGACCACCGGCGACTGATCCAGGAGGGCGCTGCGGGGATTCTCCAGCGGCGCTGGCGGGTCCGCTACGAGAACGGCACAGAGGTCGCGCGCTCTCTGGAAGATCAGTACGTCGCCGTGCCGCCGACGGAAAAAATCATCGGTTACGGGACGAAAATCATAGTCCGCCAACTGGAGACCCCCGAAGGTGTAGTGGAGTACTGGCGGGTCATCCGCATGCTGGCGACTTCCTACAGTGCGTCTACAGCCGGTGTGCCCAAGACCAAACCCTATTACGGGCGCACACGGCTGGGCCTGCCTATGCAGCGGGGCATTGTCGCCGTGGACCCGCGCGTGATTCCGCTCCGATCCCGCGTTTACGTCCCCGGCTACGGCATTGGGCTGGCTGCGGATACGGGCGGCGCCATTAAAGGCCGGCGGATTGACCTGGGGTACAATGATGATGACCTGGTCCTCTGGTACCGCTGGGTGGACGTCTACATTCTTACTCCCGTCCCGCCCCCCGAGCAGATTTCGTACATCCTGGACTAATTCGGGACAGCATTCCACTGTTTGGCTGGTCGTCGTGAGCCACGGAGCGGCGTTCGGCTCGCGGTGAACAACAGAGCGCAGCGGAGTGGCGCCATAGGAGAATGCTTGTGAGTGAGATCCGGGAGGTTCTCCGCCGTTACGGTCTGGAACCCCGTCGGGAATTGGGACAGCATTTTCTGGTGGACGCGCGGGCGCTGGCCCGCATCGTGGCCGCCGCAGAGTTGGCAGCGGAGGATGCCGTCCTGGAAATCGGGGCCGGGGTGGGGAACCTCACCCGGCTTCTGGCAAAGGAAGCAGGGCGCGTCGTTGCAGTGGAGATTGACCGGCGGTTCCTCCCGGTTCTGGAGGCCGAACTGGCCGATTGGCCCAATGTCCACCTGGTGGCTGGAGACATCCTGTCTCTGGAGCCATCAGAACTGATGGGAGAAGGGCCCTACAAGGTGGTGGCAAACCTGCCCTATGCTATCACGTCGGCGGTGCTCCGGCATCTGTTAGAAGCGAAGGTCCCACCGCAGCGGATGGTGGTGACCGTTCAGCGGGAGGTGGCGGAGCGGATCGTGGCCCGGAGCGGGCGGATGAGCCTGCTGGCGGTCAGTGTGCAGTTTTACGGTCGCCCGCAATTGTTGTTCCGACTCCGGCCCGGTGCCTTCTACCCCCCGCCGGAGGTAGAGTCGGCGGTAGTGAGGATAGACCGTTATCCCCAGCCACCGGTGGAGGTGGCGGATGTGGTCCGGTTCTTTCAGGTGGTCCGGGCTGGCTTCTCTCAGCCCCGTAAACAACTGGGCAACAGTCTGGCGAGTGGACTGGGTATCCCGTCCGAGGAGGCTGCAGACACGCTTCGGAGGGCGGGCATAGACCCGCGCATCCGAGCGGAAAGGCTGGCTCTGGAGGACTGGGCCCGACTGGCCCGTGTTTTAACCTGCAGCAGGTTACAGGAGGGATAAAGTGAGTCGGACCATCGTTTGCTGGCTCATCGGAGGGTTGGGACTCCTGGTTCTGACCGGTTGTGCCCAGCCGACCCCTGATCCCATTGTCACTCCGGAGGAGGAACTGCCACCCCCAGTTACAATCTCCGTCCCTTTCAATGTCTCCCCTGAGGAGGCGCCGACGGTGGATCGTCTCCCCAGTTTGTACCTGAATCCGGCCAGTCTGACGATGGAAGTCGGAGAGATGGACACCGTCCAGGTCTGGGCGGATGGGGTGGGGGGAGTGGATTTGCTCTCTCTGGAGATGACTTTTGATCCGCTGCTGGTCCAGGTTGTAGACGCAGACCCGGCGGCGGAGGGGATCCAGGCTGCGCCGGGCGACCTAATGGGGTTGGTGCTGGAGAACCGGGTGGAGGGGAATCGTCTGATTTATCACGCAGCGGTCCAGCCCGGTATGGCAGTAAAGGACGCTGGCATCTTGGTGTCTTTGCCGTTACGGGCTATTGCGCCAGGGATTACATCGCTCAAGATGGAGCAGGTTGCCGCTCAAGACGGGGCCGGAAACCCGGTGTCGGTAACTCCTCTCACTGACGGGGTCGTCACTATCACCGGTGTGGCTCCGTCCCCAACAGAGGGATCTCCGCTCCCTTCTACTCCTCAACCGACAGTTCCGGCAACTCCTGTGCCAACGGGAGTCGGGGGCGTTTACTACATTGTGGAGCCGGGGGAGAATCTCTTTCGCATCGGCCTGAAATTCGGTACGACAGCCCAGGCGATTGCCGCCGCCAACAACATTGCCAACCCCCAACAGGTCCGGGCGGGGACAATGGTGCTGGTCCCGGTGCCGGCCCCCGGCGGGGGATACGGCTACTATGTCCGGCCTGGGGATACGGCCTACTCCATCGCTCGTCGCTTTGGGATGACGGTGGAGGAACTGGTCAGTCTCAACAACATTGGGCCGGATTTCACTATCCACCCCGGTACGATTCTGAGAGTGGTGCCGAGGCGGTAAAGCAGGATTTTTTGTCATAAATCCCAGAGTGTCAGGCCAGTGGTGGGATCGGCCCGGCGGTATACAGGTTCCGGAAACACCCGGACCACCACCTCCAGCATGGGGAAAGTCCAGCCTTCTATCAGGTGCCCACCCACCAGGCTCCCATCGGCCCGTCCCAGGATGGCGTGGGCGTGGACAATCGGATTGCCGTCTTCTCCGAGAGCCACATTGCCGGTGATGCTCAAGACTTCCACCTGTTCCTCCACCGGAATCTGTCGGTAGAGGGCGGCGGTGGTGTCAAAGTACCCCAGTGTGGCCCGACGCATGGCGCCGATCGCCCAGAACACGGCAAAGCCCACCCGCTGTTCGGCGGCCCATACTCGCAGGGAGGTCATAGCCTCTTCCCCAGCCTCCAGTCGGATGAGAAACCGCCCGTCTACGTGCCGCACGCGCATAATAACCTCCGGTTCTTCGGAAATTTGCGGAGTCGGGGAACACTGCTCCCGCAAGAGACGGCTGTGGTGCAAGCCGCTAAGCTGTAATGGGACAGGCTGCTGGCCTTTGCTCCAGATTAATGGGCCAGAAGAACGTCTCCGGCCCGGATCCGGTGCAGGCTTCCATCGGCATTGCGCAACAACAGCGCACCGTCCTCTTCCACCCCTTCGGCTATTCCGTGCCATTCCCCTTCCGCTGTGACCACTCGCACGGGCCTGCCCAGCGTAGCCAGACGGGCGGCCCATTCGGCCCAAGGGCGTTCTCCGGTCTGCCACTGCTCATAGCGGTCTTTCACTCCATCCAGGAAACGGTCCAGCAGGGCCTCCCGGTCGGTCATCCGGCCTGTTTCGGCTAAAATACTGGTGGCGTCAGGGGCCAGATCGGGCAGTGCCTCGGCCGGCACATTCACGTTGATCCCTATACCGATGATCACGAACTCCAACTGGTCGCCGGAGATGCCGGTTTCGGCCAGGAGGCCCCCCAGTTTCCGCCAGGATTCCCCCCGAACGATGATGAGGTCGTTGGGCCACTTCAGGGAGGCCGAGAGGCCGACGGTGGCCTCTATGGCATCTGCAGCGGCCAGCGCGCAGATCATAGTCAGGTCGGTGGCCGGGGCGAGGATCCCTGCACCGGGTGCGGGCCGAAAAAGGACGGAACAGAGCAGGGAGGTGCCCGGCGGCGCCAGCCAGCGCCTGCCCAGGCGGCCCCGTCCGGCGGTCTGATAATCGGCGGTGACCACCGTCCCTTCCGGCGACCCCCGCGCGGCCAGGTCCCGGGCCACATCGTTGGTGGAGGTGGTGGAAACCAGATGGATTCGGGTAAACGCAACGCGGTTCACACAGTTCCCCTTTGCGGCCTTTGCGGTAGCAATGATATACCGCCAGGTCTTTTCCGTCAAGCGCTTGCTTCTCTTGGCTGTTTGAGGTAGAATTAACCCCCGGAATCCTGACGTTGACAGATAGGTGGATTACCGATGGCCTTAAGTTGGAATCCCTATTGCTCTACCCAGCCTCACGGGAGCAGATATATCGCCGACCTTCCCGACCGTCCCAGCGGTGATCTGAGGCCATCCCCTTGGCCGGATAGACTCTATGTCGGAAGACTCCATAATGAAACGACTCCAGCCTGAAGTTCTTCCCCTCATTCTGGCATTCGTTGTCCTTGCCCTGGCCTGCGGCGTTATCATCCCGCCTTTTGAAAATCTGGACGAGGTAGAGCATTTTGGCGTTATCCGTCACATTGCGGAGAGAGGTCATCTGCCTGTCCACGGGGCTCCAGAGGCAGAAATCTATCACTACCGGCAGGAAGCCTCTCAGCCTCCGCTGTACCATCTGCTCTCTGCCGAGCTGGTGCGCCTGCTAAGGCTGGAGGCCGGGGATATGGAGACGTATATCCGATTTAATCCTCGCGTGGCCTGCGGGCCCAATGCCCCCTCTCTCTACGATAATCGGGCCATTTTCTACCACAACCCTCATCGGGAGCGCTTCCCCTGGCAGGGAACCCTCCGGATGCTGCACGTCCTGCGCATCGGGTCCACCTTTCTGCAGGCTTTCACCGTCCTCGGCACCTGGGCGCTGGCGAGACGAGTCTTTCCTACCCGTCCGGGACTTGCGCTGCTCGCCACCGCCATCGTAGCCTTCAATCCTCAGTTCCTTTTTGTTGCCAGTGGTGTGAACAATGATAACCTGGTCACCCCTCTGGCGACCTGGAGCCTCTATTTGCTGATCTGCTTCTTGCAAGAAGGCCTCTCGGTCCATCGCACTCTTGCGCTGGGCTTCCTGATCGGATTGGCGGGACTTTCCAAACTGAGCGGCTGGCTTCTGCTGCCCATGTCTTTGCTGGTAATCTTGGCTGTGGCTTGTCGTTCCGGACGGAACATCCCCCTCCGTTCACTGGTCGTTTCTCTCATTGGCCATTATTCATTGGTCGTTTTCTTACCCCTTGCTCTCTCTTGGTGGTGGTTCTGGCGGAACTGGCGCCTCTACGGGGACCCCACCGCTCTCTCTCCGATGCTGGAACTGGTGGGTCTGCGCGGGTCACCCATCTACCCCTGGAACGAGGCAGGCCTGGTATTTCGTTCTTTCTGGGGGCAGATTCCCTGCTCGTTCTACCCTGCCGGTTTTTATCTCCCTTACGTTTTTCTCGTCCTGATCGGGATCGTCGGTCTATTCTGGGGGTGGCGGCGTCTCTTATCCACAGAGCGGTGGGCCGTGGTGTTTCTTGCCACCTGGTTTTTACTGGTCCTGATCGGGTGGATTCGTTGGAACATGCTGACCCCCGCTCCTGGTGGCCGTCTCCTCTTTCCCGCTCTGCCTGCTGTTGCTCTCCTGTTCGCGCTGGGTATTTACACCCTCTTAGATCAACTTCGTCCACTGAGCCTTTGCCGACCCGTTATCTCCCCATCGGCCATTCCGCCATTAACCATTTCGTCATTGGTCATTGGGGCATTGGTCATTCTACTATTCTCTCTGGCTCTCTGGGCGGTGACCGGTATCCTGCCTGCCTTCTATGCCCCTCCGCCCAGATATGCCGATGCCAGCGCCGTGCATCCGCAGCATTCCGTCCGCGCGCGCTTCGGTGACGACATTTATCTTTTGGGATATGACCTGAACAACCGGCCTGAGGAACATTTTCTGGATGTGACGCTTTACTGGCAGGCCACGGCGCCGATAGATGAGGACTATGTGATGGCCCTCCAGTTGGTCTCTCCGATTCCCGGCGATAATACCCTGCGCTGGACCTACGACTCCTGGCCAGGTCGGGGGAACTATCCTACCACCGCCTGGCAGCCCGGCGAGGTGATTCGGGACCGCTACCGGTTCCGCATACCGGCAGCAGATTTCTTCACCCAGGCCTGGGACCTCCAGGTAGTGCTGTATGAGCCGAAGAAGGGCTCTCTGCCTGTCTCCGTTGACGGGACACCGGCCGGGGGGCGGTGGGTTCTCGGACGGCTACGGCTGCCGGGAGCGATGCCCGTTTGCCCCGCATCCGACCGCCTGGCGGTGGAGGTCCGCCTGGGCGAGAGCGTAGCGTTGACCCATGCCATCGTGGTACCCGATGAGACCGGGACACAGGTTGCCCTGTGCTGGCAAAGCCTGGCTCCGCTGGCTGAGGATTACCACGTTTTTGTCCACTTCTATGATGCCTCTGGCGCGCTGCTGGCGGCAGGGGACGGGCCGCCGATGGGCGGCGCGTTTCCTACTTCTCTCTGGAAGCCAGGAGATGTGATTCTGGATATCCATCGCCTACCCCCACTGGCAGTAGAAGGGCGTATTGCGGTGGGCCTCTATCGGCTGGAGGACGGCGTCCGCTTGCCAGTGACTATCGGGGGCAACGCAGTACCGGATGCAGCCATTCCCATCTGGCCGGAGCGGCCATGAGTCGGGACGCGGATTTGCGCGGCTGGACGCGGAAGGTGGATTGAACGCTCAAGGACGCGTGGCTATACTCCCTATGAAACGGGCGCGTTTCTACTTGCTGATTATTTTCCTGCTCCTGATTCTATGGGCGCTGGCTCTCTACGCGGCCCAGTCCACCTCTATGGTGATTGACGAGGGGATGCATCTGGCCAGCGGCTACAGCATCCTTCGGACCGGGGATTACCGCCTGGTGGAGGAGCATCCGCCCTTTGCCAAAATATGGGCGTCCCTTCCCCTGCTGTTTGTGCCTGACCTTCCGGACCCACGCGGGCTCCCGGCATGGGAGGAGGCCCTCCGGGACCTGACCGAGAGTGTTCCCCTGCTGACGGTGGCCCAACAGACCATTACCTCCTACTCATCCATTGACCGGCTGGTCTTTCCGGCCCGGGCGATGACCGCGCTCCTGGGCCTTGTGCTGGGGGCCACGGTCTACCGGTGGGCGGCAGACCTGGGGGGAAGACGGGCCGGGGCCCTGACCCTTTTCCTGCTGGCGCTGGACCCCAACATCCTGGCCCACTCGTCGGTGGCGGGAACGGACCTGGGGGCCGCTGTGACTGCGACACTGACCCTGTTCCTTTTTGCCCGCTGGCTTCGCCGACCAACGGCTCTCCGCTGGTTGGCTGCCGGTTGTGCCCTGGGTCTGGCTCTGGGCACCAAGACTTCAGCCGTTCTGCTGCTTCCGGCGGTCTTTGTGCTGGGATTGTTGGTCCGTCCCCGCCGTTTCGCCCCCCTGCTGGGGCTGTTTGTGCTGGCGGGCCTGACTCTCTGGGCCATCTATGGTTTTGAATTCGGCCCGGTTCCAGGGGCCGACATCTCCTTACCGGCCCCAAGCCACGCCATTCCCTTCCTCCGTCTGCGCCGCCATATTGCCGATGGCCACCCGGCCTTCCTGTTGGGGGAAAACCGCACCCACGGGTGGTGGTACTACTTCCCGGTCGCGTTTGCTCTGAAGACCCCCCTACCTACCCAGTTTCTTCTGATCGCATCATTTATTTCGGCTGCCCTTGCCTTCCCTCGCCTATCTGGCAATCTTTCTCATCTCGCTGGCCGGTGGGGTCCTGTAGTTCTCTTCCCCCTTCTCTACGGGATCGCCACATTGATGAGCCCGTTGAACATCGGCTATCGCCACTTGCTACCGGTGCTCCCGTTCCTTTTTGTCTTGGCAGGCTACGGAGCGCAGATGATGCAACACGGAATACGCAATACGCATTTCGTATTTCGTGTTTCGTCCTCTATCCTACTGGCCTGGCTGGCTCTGGGCACTTTATCCATCGCGCCTCACTACCTGGCCTACTTCAACGAACTGGCAGGGGGGCCGGATAACGGCTGGCGCTATCTGGCCGATTCCAACACCGATTGGGGGCAGGGGTACAAGGACTTGGCCCGTTTCCAGCAGCAGCGAGGGTTGGAGAAAGTGCGACTCTCTGCTTTTCTTCTCATTTATGACCCCGCCCTCTACGGCGTGAAATCTGAACCGCTAACTCCAATGTGGGGAAACACCCCGGCGATTTTCCCCTCTCGGTTCAACCCGCCGCCGGGGGATTACGTTATCAGTGCGACGACCCTGGATGGAATTCCGCTGGTGGACCCGGAGATGTACGACTGGTTTCGCAAGCGAGAACCGGATGCCCGGATTGCCCATGTTCTTTTTTACTACCATGTCCCCCCTCAAGACCCGCCGCCTCGGTGGGTTGCTCAGTGCACAGTACCGACAGTACCCCTCTCGGCTGAGGCAGTCGCCGAGGGGTTCGGTCGGAATGACCTTCGGCTGGTGGAGTTTGACTGCACTCAGGCCTGGCTGTATCCGGAAGGAGGGAGGTCTGCCGGGTGGTACGTCCTGCGTCGGGATGCATTCGTGGAGACCCCATTTGTTCGGACTCATCTAGCTCCTTCTCGTCTTTCCTACGAGCAGAAGCGACAGGGGGCGTTGCCCCCTTTTCGGATTTATGAGTGGTCGGCCGGTATGCCCGTATCGGACATAGCGGCTCTGATGCTTCCGGAAGGGATGACGGCGCCGGTGTCCATGAACGGACCGCTGGTGTTTTTGGGAGCCCGGGCTCGTCGCGATGGGGGTGGCCTTGAAGTGGAGACCTGGTGGCAGGTGACCGAAGGGCCCGTTACTCGCCCCCTATCCATTATGGGGCATCTTCTGAACGAGGCGGGAGAAGTGGTTGGTCAGAGTGATGGCCTGGGAGTTT
>DAOTWK010000092.1:0-3039 GCA_034435815.1 Anaerolineae bacterium
TTGTCGCATTCCACTCCTCAAATTTCGTGCCTTTGTGTCTCTGTGTGAAACCCGTCCTCCCGCAGCGCTCCACACCGGATGAGGGCAAGGAGGACGCCGACGGGGATGAGGGCCGGCAGCGCCAGGCCCAGAGGCGCTCCGAGCAGTGGGAGGAGCAATCCCCCCAGATAGACAGCGGTGGTTGTGAAGAGGAGACAGGGTGAAGGCCCCCGGGTGGCCCAGAGGACCAACAGTGGGACCAACAGCAGCAGGTCGTGCAACTGGGTGTATGGGGCGACCAGGAGCGGGAAGAGGAGTGCCGCCATCTGCGCGGGGAGCGACGGCTCCCGGTGCCGCGTCCCCCAGATGCCCAGGGCCAGGCATCCCACCAGAAGCCAGATACCGCTCAGGGGTGACCACAGAGGTTGGGAACTGGCGGGGAGAAGCGTGACCAGCAGGCTGAACGGGGTCACCTGGGCGAAGGCCGGGAATCCCTTGGTCTTCAGCAGGCCCAGCAGGGCCGGGTTGAGGGCCAGGTACTCCCCATAACGGGCCAGGCCGTGGAGGGCCAGGTCCAGCCCCACCCAGACACCTGCCACTGCGCCGAAGCCTGCCAGCGCCCGCCATTCCCGCCGGACTATCCAAAGGATCAGGAAGCCCAGGGTGAAGTGGGGTTTGTAGAGCAGGAGGCCGGCCAGGGTGCCCGCCGGAAGCAGGCGCCCAGCCCGCTCCATCTCCAGAACCCCCACGACCAGCCAGAGGGTCAGGGCATGGTTCTGCCCCACCCGCCAGCCAGCCAGGAAGGGGAAGAAGGAGAAAATCACCACCAGGAACTGGGGGAAGGGCAGGGGGCCCGAGCGCAGGTCGGAGGGCAGGAGGCGCCAGAGGCGCTGGGCTGCGTGAAGAGTCAGCAACATGGTCAGTCCCCACCAGGTGATCAGGGCGGCGGGGAGAGGGAGGAGCGTCAGGACCCGGCAGGCCAGAGCGACATAGGGCGGAGAGATGAACGGGTTCAGGCCTGGCAGCGGAGTCGGTGTAATTAGAGATTGCTGGGTATGAGCCTGAGCCTGAAAATCGTAGAGTTGGTGGGGGAAAAGGCGGTCCAGCCTCCCCGCCGCGTAGAGGGTGACGAAATCGCTCCCCACGACCTGACCCATGCCGCCCAGCCAGCCATGGCGGAGGAGGACTTCCAGCCCCCAGGCGGCCCAGAGGGTGGCGCCGATCAGGCGCGGGTAATCCCGCAGGCGGCGGAGGGTCAGAAAAGACATTACGGGATACCCTCCAACTGCACTTGTTGAGCGAACCTGCGGGCCATCGCGGCCCAGAGGAGCCAGAACGGCGCCAGCCAGATGTACCAGAACTGGTCCATGCTGACAAATAAAAGCACTGCGTTGACGGCTATATAGGGTATCCAAAGCCCCCACCAAAGGGAGACTCGCGGCCGCCATCCCAGGCAGAGGCCGAGAGGAACCAGGGCGATCAGGGCAACGATATGGTCGTGTATCCAGCCAAAAGGCATCGTGAGCAGCGACACCAGCACCCAGCGCGGCAGGCGCTCATCCCACCTCTCCCCTCCCGGACGGCGCAGAACATCCCAGAGAAGCCACAGGAGGCCCAGGACCGATGGCAGAAACTGAAGCCAGATCCTTTCAAGACCGAGAAAGAAACGCAGCCAGGCCCCCAGGGTGGGAGTGGCTTGCTCCTTTGCCGGGTTGTCCAGCATGGCCTGAATACTCCCCGCAAGGGCAGCCGGGTTCACCAGTCCAATTAGCAGAGTGGCTGCCAGTGGGATTCCAACCAGTCCAACAACCAGGGGCCATCGCCGGTAGCGAATGGCCTGGAGAACCACCCCGGCCAGCACCAGGTAGCAGACCTGAGGTTTGAGCAGCACCAGGCTGAGGATGGCCCCGGCGGCCCACCAGTGCTCCCGACGGACAAAATCCAGAAAAGCGACCAGACTGAAGAGCAGGAGAGGGGAAATCTGCCCCGCTTTCATGGATTGGAGGGTCGGCCCAAAGGTGAAGACCAGCAACCATATCGGGAGGCGATGTGCCGGTATTCTGCCCTCATGAATCCATATCCGCTCTGCGCTCCAGGCCAAAGCGACCAGATGAAAGAAGAACCAAATCGCTCGGGCCAACGGATAGGGCAACATCCCCAAAGGGGTGAACAGGACCAGTGTCCAGGGCGGATTCCACATCCGAACCGTCTCTGGAGGCAGTTCTTCTATCGGACGGCCGGTGCTCCGTTGCAGGGGCAGCAGCAATCTGGCATCGTAGGGATTCTCCCCCGATGCGTTCAGCCGCCCGGCAGCCCAGTAGACGACGAAATCGTCCCACCTCAAGATGTCCAGTCGGGTCAGCCGCCAGGCGGCGAAAAAGAGTAGGCCTGTCACAGCCACCAACAGCAGCGGCCAGCGGAGCCAGCGGTAGATGGAGAGAATGGGGCTATTCTGCGCCATCAGCATCCCTCTTTTTCAATGCATACTGCACCGCGATCCAGCCCAGCAGGATAACCGTCAAAACGACCGGTAGGCGGATGCCCAGGCGACCCCGAATGGCGAATTGTTCCAGTAGAAAAAGCACCGGCCAGGCCATCAGGAACCCGATCAGGGGACAGGTAGGACGGCCAAGACGGTGCAGGGAATCGTAGAACAATGCAATAGGGAGAGCGTAGATCAGGCAATCCTGCTGATTTTGATGGGGGCTGAGCAGGGCCCCCAACAGCAGAGTGAAAGAAAACTGCAGGTCAAAGGAGGGCCGCTCTGGTTCCCACCTGTGGCGCGCCCAGAAAATCAGAACCCCCAGAGCGCCCAGCGCCAGAGTGATTCCAGTAATGGTTTGGATGATTGGGGCCTGTCCGGCTCCCAGCCAGAGCGTCAGGGTGCCCTTGAGGTTAATCATCCCGTCCGGATATACGCCAAAGTGGTCAAAAAAACTCCCCGTCGCCGCCAGCCAGCGCAGATAATCGGGCCAAATGGAGGGGCCCAGGGCGGCCGTCGTCACCCCAAAGATGACCAGCCCGGCCGCGCCGGCTCCGGCCAGCGCCCGCCAGCGGCGC
>DAOTWK010000093.1:0-4850 GCA_034435815.1 Anaerolineae bacterium
GCAGAAACGGCCGCTTCCGGTGATTCCGTCTCCAAATAGCCCAGAACTCTCTCCCGGATGCTGTCCCGTACCCGGCGGAAGGCGTCCAGGCGGTCCTCCATAATGCCGTCGGCCTGGGCGGGGTCCGGAAAGTCCATATGGATGGCCCACCCTGGCCCCAGCCAGAGAGGGCATTCCTGGGCCGCGCTGTCGCAGAGCGTGATGACAACATCAAAATTCTGACCGCGAAACTCCTCCACCGACTTGGAGCGGTGCTCAGAGATGTCTATGCCCAGTTCGGCCATGGCCTGGATGGCCAGGGGATGGACGTAGCCGGTGGGGTGGGTCCCTGCCGAGAACGCCTCCCAGCGGTCACCCAGGAGATGATTGACCCAACCCTCCGCCATCTGACTGCGGGCAGAATTGCCGGTGCAGAGAAACAGGACGCGTCGTTTCATGACTATCCGGTACGACTTTATGAGACTCAACACTCTACAAAGCACTTATCTCCTGTGGAACCGCACCCGATTCACATCCCGGTACAGGTCCCGTAACAATGAGTACAGGCGGCGGTAAGTCTGATACAGCAGGTCATAGGTCTCTTTATTCTCGGGTTGGGGCTCAAACTCTCGCTCCACGCGGACGATGCCCCGTAGCGATTCAAAATCGGGGTAGAGCCCCAGGCCAACCCCTGCAGTGAGGGCCATCCCAACCGCGCCGACCTCCTGGGGGTTGGCAACCGTCTCCACCCGCCGACCGGTAACGTCGGCGATAATCTGCATCCAGGGCGCGCCGCGCGCGCCGCCGCCAACGACCCGAAGGACCGGTAGCGAGAACCCGAATGTCTTCTCCACAACGTCTATTATCCAGCGCAGGTTGTAGGCCACCCCCTCGTAAACGGCCCGCAACAGGTGCTCCCGGGTGTGGTCGGCGCTCAGGTTGAAGAAAGTCCCCCGTACCCAGGTGTCAGCAATAGGGGCCCGCTCGCCGTAAATCCACGGAGTGCAGACCAGGTAATCAGACCCCGGTGGGATGCGCTCCACATCCGCGTCCATCAGCGCGTAGACGTTGGGGATGCTCGGGTCGGCCTGCTCGTGACGGTAGAACTCGTCGGCAATCCACTTCAGGCACGCGCCCGCCGTCTCCATCTCGGCGAAGAGCATCACCTTCTGGGGGTCGGCGGACTGGATGCAGGCGACGCCGTGGCGCCCCGTAGGGGTCTTGGAGGTAACGATGCCAACCCATCCGGAGGTTCCCAGGCAGATGTGACCATCGCCCTCGCGGACAGCCCCCGCACCGACGGCGGCCCCCGGCGCGTCGCCACCCCCACCGAAGACCGGCGTGCCCTCTAATAGGCCACAGGCTCGCGCCGCCTCCGCCGTCAGGCCACCGACCCGGTCGGTGGAGCGGACCAGCGGCGGGAATTTCCCCGGGTCTAATCCAATGTACCGGATCAGGCCGCGCATCCAGTCCTTCTTTTTCAGGCTCAGGGCGAAAGCCGAGGCACAAGACCACTCAAAAACCATCTGCCCGGTGGCCCGGTAGGTCAGGTAGCCGTTCACGTCCAGGAAACAGGACATGCCGTTGTAAATGTGCGGTTCGTTTTCCTTGAGCCAGAGCAACTTGGGCATGCCGTCCTTGCCAGAGAGTTCAGCGCCGGCGACCATAGCGAAGACCCGGCGGCCCAGGAAACGGCGCATGATGCGCTCCGCATACTGCGGCGCCCGTCCATCCAGCCAGATGATGGCCCGCCGCAGGACCTGCCCGTCCCGCCCCATAGGGACGATGCCCAACAGTTGAGTGGCATGGACAACGGCCAGGACGTCTTTCGGCGAGACATTGGCCTGCTCCAGTACCTGCCGAGTGGTCGTGGTGACGGCTCTCCACCAGTCCTCCGGCTCCTGTTCGGCCCAGTCGGGGCGGGGGTAGTGGACGGGGTAGGCCATAAAGGCGGTGGCGCGGACGTTCCCTTTCGTATCCACCAGGACGGCTTTGTTGCCGCCGGTGCCGACGTCATGGGCGATGATGTATTGGGTCATAAACCTCCTATCTGGGCATCGCAGATTCTATAATTTTCTGGCGGATATGCTCCAGGAGCAAGGCGGGGAAGCAAGAAACCTCTTCCAGGAGATTCTCAAAGACATTCAGCGCCCGGTCCTGCCACTCCTCGGTGATGGTCAAGTGTTGCGTCAATGCCCGGGACCGGAACATCGTCATTTCTCCAACCAGAGGGCGTAGACTGCACTATAAATCTCATTATAACACTCTTCCCGTCGGCCGCAACGCCAGCACACTTAAGGGAGATGTGTCCCAAAATTGTCGGACTCCCCTTGTCTGGCAGTAAACCGCCAGGCTCAAAGGCAAAGCTCCCTTCGGGAGCTGGAAACTCCTGCCGGGTGGCTCGTCTCATCCTCTCGGAGCCTTGCAAGCCTGAAAAGGATACCTTTTCGTTGCGGCGGCTCTGCCGCCGCAACGAAAAATTCTTCTTTCAACCCGAAGAACTTGTATTTTGAGCCCGGATGTTTTGCGACTGCCCTCACCTCACCCCCCTGGCCTCCGCCTCTCTCCCACTCGCCTTCGGCGGCGGGAGAGGGGCGGGGGAAGTTGGGGGTTTTCGTCGGGCGGCAAAGCCGCCCGACGAAAACCCCCTCGGTTCCCCCTTCCCCCCTGTTTCGGAGGGAGAAGGGGGGCAAGGGGAATGAGGGGGTAGAACCATTTCCGACGAAATCGGGGCACACCCCGGGGGGCACGCTTGATTTGTCAGCAAATGGGATAAGTAGGGGCAAGTTTGGGAGCAATCTGGGGAACCTAACGGGTATCAGGGCCCTACTTGGGACAGTCTTTTCAGGCCGCCATCTGGATATGGCAACAGCCTGTGACAGGCTGACTTGCTCTACGGCGCAGGATGCCCTCCCAGACCGCTATCGGGGGCAGGTTGGAAAGCTTGTCCTACGCTCTCAATATGAAGGGCCAGAAAGATCATCGTGTGGCAGACTAAAAGGCTCGCCCTGCGTCGTCAGTCGCAGCAAGTAATAAACCCGGGGTATGCCTTCCACAATTGCTTTCACCACATCGCAGGCGGTGTAGCCAGCGGCAAAGGCAGCCTCGCAGGCTTCCCGGACGTTCATTCGCCAAGCCAGGGCCAGGCCTGGGTCGGCTCGTTTGATGGCCTGGATGCGGGCAGGGATTTCCACCAGAACGGCCTCCCCTTCCAGTGGGCGGAACGGTCCGGGTTCGGGCCATCCGTCGGGGCGGATACGGGCGGGATTGACCACCACGGCCCCGGACGCCAGCAGGTCCTCCAGGCGGGACGGGTGCCAGCCCTCTTCTACCCGCCGCCGCACCCAATTGCTCCCCACCCACCAGGCCACCTCAAACCGGTCGGAGGGAAGACCCACATTCAGCCCGTCGGTCATCGGGCCGTAGAAGTCCCGCAGGTAGCAGCGGCAGATGGCCCCCAGTTTGCCCAGATTCAGGGTTCCGTTGGTGGCTTCCAACGGGTCATAGGTCCAGGTGACCAGTTTGTAGCCGTGGGCGAGGGCCCAGTCCCGCTGGGCCAGTTTCAGGCGGTACCCCACGCCTTGCCCCTGCCAGTCGGGGTGGACGCCCATAATGCGGGAGCAGAGTTGCCAGTGGGAGCCGGCAGCGGCGGGGTTGTCGGGCGGGACTGTTCCGGGCAGAGCGAACAGGAAACCGATGAGCCGTCCCTCGGGGTCAAACGCGCCCAGGACCATCCCGCCGTACCGCTGACTGGCGATGAGCATACTGGCGGTCGCTTTGGGCATCTGTTCGGCCTCCAGTTGCCAGATAACCTGCTGGAGGCGCTCACAGGCCAGGAAGTCCTCTATCCGTTCCAGGGGAGCGATGGAGAATGGGGCTTCCATACTGGGTTGTGCTACCTCTCCAGTTTACCCGCCGATATGGGACATCGGGAGGGAGACCGGAAGGCTCCCATCCGCCAGCGTGTGGCCGCGCGGCTTGGCGACGACGGCCTGCATGAAGAGGGTGCGCAGTTCCTCATCCGTCGCGCCGTTGCGGAGCGGCGTGCGCAGGTCTATGGTGGCGCTGGAGAGCAGACAGGGAAGTAGGCGACCGTCGGAAGTCAGCCGCAGGCGGTTGCAGAAGCGGCAGAAATGCTCGGTGACCGCGCTGATAAAGCCCAGCGTCCCGGCGGCACCGGGGAGCCGGTAGTAGCGGGCAGGGCCGATGCCCACTTCCCCGTGGACGGGCGTCAGCGGCCCCAGTGCCTCTTCTATGCGGGCGCGGATTTCCGCCGCAGGGACCACGCCGTCGCCGGACCAGTGGACTCCGGCTCCCAGCGGCATCACCTCAATGAACCGGACGTGCCAGTCTGGCTCCAGGCTCTTCTGGGCCATATCCACCACCTCGTCGTCGTTCAGGCCCCGGACGACGACCATGTTGACTTTGACGGGGCGGAGGCCCGCCGCCAGCGCTGCCTCCCGTCCGGCCAGCACGTCCTCCAGATTTCCCCATCGGGTCATCTGCCGGAACCGCTCCGGGCGGAGGGTGTCCAGGCTGAGGTTAATCCGCCTGAGCCCCGCGCGAGCCAGTGGCTCAGCGTACTGACGCAGCAGGATGCCGTTGGTGGTCATAGAGAGGTCATCCAGGCCGGGGATGCGGGCCAGTTCCGCCACCAGGTCCACGATGCCCTTCCGCACCAGTGGCTCACCACCGGTCAGGCGGATATGGACGAAGCCCGTCTCCACGGCAATCCGCACAATGCGGATGATTTCCTCGTTGCGCAGGATGTCCTGGTGAGAGAACTTGGTGACACCCTCCTCCGGCATACAGTAGACGCAGCGGAGGTTGCAGCGGTCGGTCACCGAGACCCGCAGGTACTGAATGGGGCG
>DAOTWK010000094.1:0-1551 GCA_034435815.1 Anaerolineae bacterium
GGGGAGGGGGAGCGAGGGTACTGCGGCCTGAGAGAGGTCCGCCAGGGGAAACTCCGCCATCTGGCGGGGACTCCGGAGCGGGGCCTTCTTCAATGGTATCGCGATCCGCTCCCGACCAACTGCGTCGCCGACTGGGTTTGCCCGGGGTCCGCTCAGCGGGGCCGGCATAATCTGGCCGTCTTTTACTCCGCATGCACGTTCAACTGTCTGTTCTGCCAGAACTGGCATTATCGGGATGCCGACCCGCGCCGATACCGGACCATCACTGCCCAGGAATTGGCCGATGTGGCCAATCCGCAGACCTACTGCGTCTGCTATTTCGGCGGCGATCCAGCAACCCAGATGGCCCATGCACTGGCTTCTGCCAACCGGCTGGTTGAACGGGGCGTCGTCGTCTGCTGGGAGACCAACGGAAGCGCGCACCCCCGCCTGATGGATCGCGCTGTGGAGATTTCCCTCCGAAGCGGCGGCTGCGTCAAGTTTGACCTGAAGGCCTGGGATGGGGCTCTCCATCGGGCGCTGACGGGGGCGGATAACGCCCGCACTCTGGAGAACTTCGCCCGGGCGGCGGCCCGTTTTGCCGAACGGCCCGACCCTCCGCTCGTCGTCGCCAGCACCCTGCTGGTTCCCGGCTACGTGGACGCGAAAGAGGTGGAGCAAATCGCCCGATTCATCGCAGGCTTTGATCCGCGCATCCCATATGCCCTGCTGGCCTTCGCCCCCCAGTTCTACTTCCATGACCTGGGCACCACTACCCGCCGACAGGCCGAAGAGGCAGAGGACGCCGCCCGACAGGCTGGCCTGA
Organism: Anaerolineae bacterium; assembly: GCA_034435815.1. GTDB lineage: Bacteria > Chloroflexota > Anaerolineae > B4-G1 > DUEL01 > SpSt-77. Next base: position 806 of record DAOTWK010000094.1, read on the forward strand.
CCCGCGTCCGTATTGGTAACCGCCATCTGCTGGATTTGCAACTACCAGGCCGCGCCTTTCTCTGACAGGGGGACTCATGACCTTCGGAATCCTGGATATTCTGCTGGCTCTGCTCTTTCTGACCATTTGCATCCTCTCCATCGTGGCAGGCCTGGTCCGTCAGTTGTTCAGCCTGCTGGTCCTCTACCTGGCAACGGTCGCTGCGGGCCTCCTGTATCCTTACCTGGCGCTCTTTTTAGGTCCAGTTGGCGGGAAAACCCCCACGTTGACCGAATTTATCTCGTTCTGGGTCATCTTCATTGCCATCACAGTGACGCTGGAAATTCTTCTGCGCAAAGGTTTTCCGGACACCCGCTTGCCTGCGCTGGGTTTTCTGGACCACCTGTTGGGGCTTCTACCGGGCATCGTTTGTGGGTTGATTGTGGTCAGCCTGTTGGTCGCCACCCTGGGCTATGCCCCCCAGCAGACCTGGGGGAAGGCGCTGGAGGGGCTCCGCTTCGTCACGGCCTATCTGTGGGGGGAAAGTGCCCTTCGCCCTCTTCTGAGCCGATTTCTCCCTATGTATCTGAACTTGCATAAACTCTGGATGCCGGTCCTTCCGCCTATTTTCCACCTGGGGTGAAAAGGGGGCACCCCAGAGGGGGTGTGGAACATCTGGCGGGAAAGTGCCCGGCATAGCGGAGGGCGGTCTTCACCTCTCTTATCGGAGGGTAAGGAACAGGGTTTACGGCGGGCGGCTTCGCCGC
>DAOTWK010000095.1:0-12444 GCA_034435815.1 Anaerolineae bacterium
CCACGCCCCGGCAGGGCGACAGGCCGGATGAGGCAGGGGCAGGCCGGCCGCTCCAAAGGGGTCGTCGGCCAGAGAAAGGCCCGCCAGCGAGGGCCAGCGCCCCCAGCAGCCCGCCGCCGTAAACCCGCGCTCACCGGCGAAGAGATTGCGATAATGAGAGAGCATCGTCGGGAAGCGGTCGGGCCAGCGAGCCAACGCCCCATACCCGCGCCGACTGGCCACCACCACCGCGTCCGCCTCCGCCAGCACCACTGCTATCTCCCGTTCCTTTTCTTCGCTATCCGGCTCAAAGATCGGCAACACCCGCAGGATATAACCCTCCGCGTCCAGCGGCAGGGGGTGGTCCCACTCCTCCACCGCAATGACGGAGCCCGAGGGGAGATGCGTCCGTATCCATTCGGAGGTTGCTACCCAGGGGTGTGGTCGGCCATAGGAACCCGCCAGGGCCAGAGAGAGCATAGAGGCCGGCAGGACAGCCAGGGTGAAGAGCACACGGGTCGCTGGCCCCTTGCCCATCGCAATGAGCCACTGAGCGGCATAAACTGCCAGAACAGGCGTCAGCGGGAGCAGGTAGCGGGGAAATTTGACGTACAGTCCACCGGTAAACGCGAAGAATGGCAACGCCCAGACCAGTACCACCCATTCCGCCGGGCCCAATCGTCCCCGGGCCGCGCGGGCCGTAACCCACACCGGTCCCCCAAAGCCCAGAAACCCCAGCGCCGGCCCCATCCCCCAGATCAGTTGCTGGGCAATAGGGTACAGGTAGGGCAGTGTCCCCTGGTACTGAAGGGTATAGGGTACCAGGGCCACCCCGCGCGCCAGCGCCGCCTGGGCGGTCACATTGGTCAGGAAGCGGGAGAACTCCAGCACGGCGAAGGGGTTGGTGACGGCGAACGTCGCCAGGGCGGCCCCGAGTACACCAGCGACCCGCCGGATCCGCTCCTGGCGGTTCTCCGCGCTCAGCGCGCCCGCCAAAGCGACGGGGACTAGCAGCAGAGCCGCCCCGGCTTTGCAGCCCAGGGCCAATCCGGCCCAGATGCCCGCGAGACGGCACTCCGCTTTGCTCTGTGTCGGATTACGGACGAGGGAGCGGGCAGCAAAGAGCAGCGCGCCGGCGGAGAAAAAGGCCAGCGGGACATCGGCGGTAGCGAAATGGGCTTGCTGGACATGGAGAGGCATCACAGCCAGGAAGAGAGCCGCCACCAGCGCTCCTCTGCTCTGGTTGTGGGGCCGACCGGCAGCGGCCATTAGGGTGCGGGCTATCGCGGCCGTCAGCGCTACCGTCCCCACATCCAGAAGGCCGGTCAGCAGGCGGGCCGCCATCAGTCGGTCGGTCCCACCCAACAGCATGAACAAATAGAGGGGGACATGCCCGTAGGGGAAGGATGCATCCACTATAAAGGGGTCCAATTCCAGCAGACGCGCCATCTCTTCCGCCGCACCCACCAGATACCGCTCGTCGGGGTGGGCGCCGATGCCTCCATCCCAGGCGACGCCGGTCAGCCGCAGCGCCGCCGCGACCAGCAGAATCGCCATTATGCCCCACAAAGACCGGCTATATGCTCTTGCTGAACCGTTCCTTGCCATTAATCCCTTTTTGTGCTACACTTACGCCCGACGAACCACAGGATGCAGAAAGCAGAATGCAAAGGATGCCGATGGACAGACGAAAACTGGCACTGATTTTGGGGTCGCTTCTGCTCACATATCTGGCTACCGGAGGGAACTTGATGGCCGCGCCACCGCCGCAGGAGAACGTGGTCGTCATCACATTTCCCACCAATGGGGCCACGGTCAGCGGGGTGGTGCAGATTCTGGGCTCTGTGGCCCACCCCAATTTTGACCGGTACAGCATCTACTACGCCCCCGGCCCGGCGGCGACGGCGACTTCCCAATGGCAACCTCTCGTGCTGGACGTTCGGCAGCAGGTCATTAACGGCGTCCTGGCCCAATGGGATACGACAGCCATCGCAGAGGACGGGTCGCCCCTGATCCCCAATGGGGTTTATCATATGGTCCTCATCCGCTACCGCGACGGGGATGTGACCGACTCGTTCTTCGTGAACAACATCACCGTCCAGAACGAATTGGCTATGCCGACGCCGACCCCAACGGAAGAGGCGGCGGAAATCCCCACCCCCGGTGTGGAGACACCGACGCCGGTGCCAGTGGAGATGCCGCCCACAGCGACCCCCCGCCCTTCTCCCACCCCACGCCCCGGGACGACGCCGACAGCCCCGACAGGAGAGGGAACGGGGAGGGGAACATCGGCGCTGGATGGCGCGCAGATTCTGAGCGCGTTCATGCGCGGGGCCCGCATTACCCTGCTCTTTTTTGGTATCTGGGGCCTATACCTGCTGGTGAAAATCCTGCTCCGGTACTATCTGAAAACCCGGAGAGAGGGTTTCTCGTCCCCAAGGACCCGCCGGTAGGGGTAACCCTTACGGTTGCCTCTGGGATGGGGGGCAAGCCCCGCCCCTACGGTGTAACAACGGCTATGCATTTGATCGTTGGTCTGGGAAATCCGGGGGTCCGTTACGCCCGCAACCGCCACAATGTGGGAGTCCGCTGCGTCTCCCGGCTGGCGGCGGTCCACGGCCTGGAATTTTCTCGCCGCCAGAAAAATGCCCGGGTGGCCCGGGGGACCATCGGCGGATGCTCCGTCGTGCTGGCCATCCCCCAGACCTTTATGAACGAAAGCGGGCGCGCCGTAGCCCCGCTGGTCCGTTTCTATCAGGTACCGACAGAAAACCTTCTGGTCATCTACGATGACCTGGACCTGCCCCTGGGCAGCCTGCGTATCCGTCCCGATGGCAGTAGCGGCGGCCATCGGGGGATGCGGTCGGTCATAGAGCACCTGGGCACCCCGGCCTTCCCTCGCCTCCGCATCGGCATCGGGCGCCCACCGGGGCAGATGGACCCTGCCGATTACGTCCTCCAGGACTTTGCACCGGACGAAGAACCGGTCATAGAGGAGACGATAGAACGCGCCATCGCTGCCATCCAGACCTGGCTGACGGAAGGGCTGGAGAAAGCGATGAGCCTGTACAACCGGTGAGAAGAAAAGTGAGTCCACAAGTTCCCGTTATAGAACACATTCTGAGTGCTAACGATCGGCTGGCGGAGGCCAACCGGGCCCGCCTGGACGCCGCCGGGGTTTTTGCCCTCAACCTGATGGCCTCCCCTGGCGCGGGAAAGACCAGCCTGATCCTGCGGACGATTCGGGCTTTAAAGGACCGGTGGCGGATTGCCGTCGTGGAGGGCGATCTGGCCTCCACGCTGGATGCCGACCGGGTGGCTGCCGAGGGCGTGCCCGCGGTCCAGATTGCCACCGGCGGAGAGTGCCACCTGGATGCGGCTATGATCCGGAGCGGGCTGGAGCAGCTTCCACTGGATCGCGTGGACCTGCTCATCGTGGAGAACGTGGGCAACCTGGTCTGTCCGGCGGAGTTCCGCCTGGGCGTTCACCGCAACGTCCTCATCGCCAGTGTGCCAGAGGGCGATGACAAGCCATATAAGTACCCGCCGATGTATCGGGGGGTGGATGCGGTGGTGCTGAATAAAACGGACGTCCTTCCGGCCTTTGAGTTCAATATAGAATATTTTCGTCGGGGCGTGGAAGCACTCAATCCCGGTGTGGCCTTCTTCCCGCTCTCCTGCAAGACCGGGGAGGGGCTGGACGGCTGGCTGAACTGGCTGGAAGGTGAACTGCGCGCTTACAGGGAGAAGTGAGATGTGTCTGGGTGTTCCCGGTCGGATTATTGAGGTGCAGGAAAATGGGTTCATGCGGATGGGCCGGGTGGATTTTGGCGGCATCACCCGCGAGGTCTCTCTGGCCTACGTCCCGGAGGCCCAGGTGGGCGATTGGGTTATCGTCCACGTGGGTTTTGCCATCAGCCGTATGGAAGAGAAAGAGGCAATGGAAACCCTCCAGTTACTGAGGGAAGTGTTTGGCACAGAACCCGGCCCTTGATCGCCCGCACCGGCAAGGGGGCTATTCCCCCGCCATTCCCACCCCAGCCACCGGTGTCCCGCAACGAGGGCAGGTCCCGTCGGGGCGGACGCGGTTCTCCAGCACCCAGAAGCCAGACCGTCGGATGAGCAACTGGTCGCAGGCGTGGCAGTGGGTGTTTTCCTCTCCGGGGACATTCCCAACATAAATGTAGCGCAGACCGGCCTCCTTCCCGATCTCTCGCGCCCGCTGAAGGGTCGCCAGCGGGGTTGCCGGATTGGCCATCCGGTATGCCGGAAAGTACCGGCTGATGTGCCAGGGCGTCTCCGGCCCCAGTTCGTCTACCAGGAAGCGGGCGATGTCTCGGAACTCCTCCGGGTCATCGTTGACGCCCGTGACCACCAGTGTCGTCACCTCCACCCAGACCCCCATCTGCTTCATTTTCTTCAGAGCATCCAGCACCGGCTGGAGGCGCGCGCCGATGTAGTGGCGGTACGTCTCGTCCCGACATGTCTTCAGGTCCACATTGGCCGCGTCCAGATATGGGTGGTACGCCTCCAGCATCTCCGGGGTCATATAGCCGTTGGTCACGTAGATGTTGGCGATACCGACCTGGCGCGCCAGATAGGAGATGTCGTAGGCATACTCAAAAAAGACGGTGGGCTCGGTGTAGGTGTAGGCAATGCTGCGGCTTCCAGCCCGGCGAGCGTCGGCGACGACCTGCTCCGGGGAGACGGTCTCCCCCAGGATCAGGTGTTCCTCGCGGGGCATCTGGGAAATCTCCCAGTTCTGACACCAGCGACAACGGAAGTTGCAGCCGGGGGTGGCGATGGAATAGGCCGTGGAGCCGGGATAGAAGTGATAGAGGGGTTTTTTCTCTACCGGGTCCACATTCCGGGCGATGATCCGCCCGTAAACCAGGGTGTAGAGGGTCCCGCCCCGGTTTTCCCGCACGTGGCAGATGCCGCGCTGGCCCTCGGGGATGACGCATCGGTGAGCGCAGAGGGCACAGCGCACCTTATTCTCATCCAGACGTTCGTACAACCGTGCTTCCTGCATGGCCCCATTCCTCCAAGGGCCATTATACCGCACTTTGTACCGGTTGGGTAGCATTGCAGAAAATCGTGGTGAATGTAGGGCGGGCTTTGGGGCTTGCCATATCTGGGGACGGGCTGAAAAGCCCGTCCTACATCTGGGGGCTGATGCACGCAGGAAGCGCCACCCCGGTTAAATGCAGACTTACCGCCGGTTGGGAATCAGGACCATTTTCACCGTAGAGGCACAGCGGAAACAGGCGCCGCTGCCTGCGGCAGGCAGTGTCACGGTATCTCCCGGAGATAGTTGTTGATCAGGTGGACGCTGCGGTGCAGCACCATGTCCCGGTAGGACTGGAGGTGCTCCGGGGGGACGTGCCGGAAAATCCAGGCCATCCGCTCCGGCGAATGGGCCGCTGTTTCCACCATCTCCGCGGAAACCCCCATTCGTTCTGCGAAGACCTCCGCGGTGCGGATGCGGTGACCCGGTTGTAATTGCTCCACCAGAGTATCCCGCCACACCCGCAGGTCCTCATCCCGGATAAAGGGAAGCCACCCTCGGGGCTCCGTGGTCGCCAGCGCCGCTGCCTCGTGGCCGTCCAGGCGGGCCTGATCCTCCTCGTCCAGCCATGTGCGCAGGACATTGTGCAGGAATAACCGCTCCTCCCATGTGCTCCATCCGGCATCTGGACCGAAGAAGGGATGGAAGACCTCCCGCCACCACAACTCGTCGGCCAGCAGGTGAGCCAGATAACCGGACACAAAGGCCGCGTGGGCCGGTTCCAGACGCTCCGGGCGAGATAGTGCCGGAAAGGCATCCAGGAGGGTCTGGGTGGCTGGCACCGTTGTGCGGAGTGGGAGAGTGTAGAAGTGAGTCTCTTCCCGCCGTTGTCCGCTGACCGTCTGCACGTCCGGGGCCGTATGACCCAGCAGGAAGGGGCCGTACTGAGCCAGCAGCAACCGCCGTGCTGGCGCGGCCAGATTTCCCCGCTCCAGGACTTCGCGGGCCATAACCAGATGATTGATCGGCGTCGGCATGGGACGATTATTGTACACGAAACGGGGGATTTGGAGAAGAGGACATGGGCCCTTCGGCCCTGCAGTATCGTTCTCTACGGCAAAGTGCCGTCCATAGGGCTTCCCTAACGACCAATTGGGGTGTATAATTTATGGCGATCCTAAAGTGATTTTGCGGGGGCTTTCCGCGGCCGCAAAACCCCCGTTTTCTACTTCTCCGGTGCGGACCGAACCGTTACGCCCCCTTTCCCTCACCCCGTACCCGCATCCCGCCGGGTAGAAAGGGAACCGGGGACGAGGGCTGTAGCAGTGTGTATCGTTTTTCCCCAAGTGTGCAAGGAGGTGTGTGATGGCCGTGCGAGCGGGAGTCGGTTGGAGCCTGGCAAAAGATGCCCAGGCAGCAGCGGACGAGATCGTAAAGATGGCGATGGACGGATTAGAGGGGGAACCCCCGGGACTGGCCCTTCTCTTCGCCACGGTGGATATGGACCTGCCTGTTCTGGTGCGGCGGGTAGCGCGCCGGCTGGGGAGGGTACCGATATTCGGCAGCAGTTCCTTTACCGGTATCCTGACCACTGCCGGTTTTCAATCCGGTCCGAACGGAGTGGCGGGGCTGATGCTCATCTCGGGGATCCGAGCGGGCGTCTCCCGCTGTTCCCTCGGCGAGAACCCCGCCCGGGCTGGGGCACTGGCCGCGGGTCTGGCCATCCGCAAAGCGACGCAGGGAGGGCCGCCAACCCTGTTCCTGGTCACATCTCCGCCGGGCAGCGAGGAAGCAGTGGTGGCCGGCATCAGCCGGAAGTACCCCGGCGTCCCCATTGTGGGCGGCAGCCCCGCCGATAACACCATTGAGGGGAAGTGGCAAGTGTTTGCTGACGGCTCGGTATTGCCGCAGAGCGCCGTTGTAGCGGCAATCTTCGCCCCTGGGCAGGTCGGGCGCGCCTTCGGCAGCGGCTACCGTCCCACCCGGATTCGGGCGCGCGCGGGCGCCGCGGGACGCCTGCTGAAGACACTGGACGGCAATCCCGCGCTGGACGTCTATGCCGACTGGACAGGGAAAGATCGGGCAGCCCTCATCGGCGACTGGAAACTGTTGGGAGAGTGCCTGCTGGCCCCTTTAGCGACCCCGGTACAGGAGGCCTATCTCATCAAACACCTGGCGGTGGGGAACGAAGACGGCACCATTGGCGCCTTCGCGGAGTTCGCCGACGGCGAGGACGTCGTCCTGATGGAGGCGACGACGGATGAAATCATCTCTGCAGCCGGAGAAGTGGTCCGTCAGGCAGCGCAGGGGATCCAGGATATCCGCGCTGTCTTCCTGGTCCACTGTGCCGGGCGGCGCGTCGCTCTGAGAGACCGCATCGGAGAAGTAGTGGGCGCGGTCAAATCAGTCATTGGCGATGCTCCCTTCCTGGGCTTCTGCTCCTTCGGAGAGCAGGGGATGCTGGTCCCCGGCGTCAACCTGCACGGCAACTTGATGCTCTCCGCGCTGGTTCTGGGAGCGTAGAGTGGGACGATGAGTTCCGAGAAGATGCAGACGTCGGAGAAGGAGTCAACTCGCCCCCCGTCGCCGATGGAATTCGGCTCTATGCCTCTGGACCCGGTCTACGGGTGGGGCATGGTTTTTGAGCCGGTAGAGACGCTGATCAACGAGACAGCGGCCTACATTGAGCAACTGGCCCGCGAGGTCTATGAGCGGGGGGCCGAGTTCAGTGACGAGGAACTGCAGGAGCGGTTCTTCGCTTTCTGGGACCGCCTGGTGGCCGAGGGGAGGCTCCAGCGGCTCCCCGACCGTCCGCCGGAGTTCGGGAGGGCCATTCTGGGCCCCCGCCGCTGGCTGCGGGCTCAGCGCATCCGCATCCGACGGCTGGTGGAATACTGGCGCTCCGGCGGGCAGTAGCGCCGGGCGGGGTCGGTCCATCTGCGGCGGCGGCCCGAAGGGCTGCCGCCGCAGAGGCGGACTCTTGCCTGCACCCGCCCTCAGCCCAACCCTTCCAGCAGGGCCAGTAACTCCTCATTGGACGGGATGTCGCTCATAGAGTGCCCGTAGTGGATCCAGCGGACCACTCCCTCCCGATCCACAATGGCCTGTGCGGGCATCCGCCCCAGTTTGAAGAGGTTGACCTCCTGCCCGTACCGCTTGAGCACGACGTGCCCCGGGTCCGGCAGCCCCACGAAGGGCAACTGCTCCTCCTCCCAGTAGCGGGCAAAGGCCTCCGGCCCCTCCGGCCCGACGACGAGGATTTCAGCCCCGCGCCTTACGAATTCCTCATAGTCCTGGCGCAACTGCGCCATGTGCCGGCGGCAGAAGGGTCACATAAAGCCCCGGTTGAAGACCAGGACGACGTGCTTCTTCCCCCGATAGTCGGAAAGGCGCACCGTCTGCCCCCGGAAGTCCTCCAGGGCGAAGTCGGGCGCCGGGGTGTGAACGGTAACTCTCGCCATTTTTTTACCCCTTACACCGGCGCCAGAGTGCCGAACCAGATGAGCCAGGCCAGCACCGTCTTGGCGACCAGGCTCAGGATGATGTACACCCGCTCCCCGAAGAGATACTCCCGCCAGGGGCCCACCTTTTTGTACTGAAGCACCATGTTGATGGCGAAGATGTTGAAGAGGACAAAGAGGGTGGGCACGATGGCGTAGACGAAGGCGGGCGGCTTGGCGTCCCCTGAATTGACCGCCCCAACGAAGTACATGAAAATCACAATCCAGGGTACGATGCCCGCCAGGCAGCCGTAGATGAAGGCCCGCCAACTGGTCCGGGGCGTGGTCTGGTTGTGGACCTCCATCATAATGCCGAACAGATTCATCATCGCGTTGATGCCGAACATCAGGATGAGCGCCCCCAGGTCCCAAATGCCGACCAGCATGCCGATCAGCGCGACCATCAGGGAGGAACTGAGGGCATACTCGTAGAAGCGGACGGGGTTCATGCCCTTCTTCAGATTCGCCACGTACTGCCCGTACCCGATTGTAGAGAGATAGAAGTGGGCGACAGCGGAGATGAGCAGGAACATGGCAACAGCAGGCCCGAAGGGCAGTTCGTACAGGAGTTGAGGATTGGGCCGCAGGGTGAAGGTGGTACGGTCAAAATTGAGATAGTTGGTGAAGATAGGGTAGGTCTTGTCGTTGCTGACGACCCACATGAAGATGCCCTGAATCAGGTGCAGGAACCCCATGATCAAGTTGAAGCGACGCAACCCCCGATACGTCCTCTCGTTCTGATTCTGTGCAGCCATTTATCCTCCTTATGGTTTGAGATGAGTGTTCCGCAAGAAAGCCTCTACGGCTTCCAAGAACGGGCCAGGGCATTCCTCCTGCGGGACATGCCCGCATTGGGGGATGACAACGAGTTGGGCCCCGGGGATTTCTCCCGCCAGGCGGATGCTCTGTTCGGTGGGGACAATACGGTCGTCATCGCCGGTGACGACCAGCACAGGCATCTGAACCTCCCCTAACCGCTTCTCCAGCCCCAGCGGATGGCTGGCACGGGTGACCTCCCAGAGGGCCCGGTCCCAGTTCTCGGCTCGCAGCGGCCTGGCGTACCCCTCCCAGATTTCCGGCGTCAGTCGGGACGGATCATGCCAGGCGGAGCGGCCGAAATCCACGCCCCAATCCCGGATGGAGCGGGCCAGAAGTGGCCCCAGGTGGCGCATCTGGGGAGTGTTAAGGAGCGGCCGCACCCAGCCGGGCGCCCCGCCGCCCACGTAGACCGCCGGGGAAACCAGCACCAATGCCTCTACGCGCTCTGGGTAGGTGAGTGCGGTCAATAGAGCCGTCGTCCCGCCAGCGGAGTTGCCCACGAGGACCGCCCGCTCTATCCCCAGCGCGTCCATCAGCCCCACTGTCAGGTCGGCCTGCGCTTCGGGGCTGTAGGGGCTTCGTCCCTTCCACTCCCCGGGCATCGGCCGCTCCGTCAGGCCGAACCCGGGCCGGTCAAAGGCGACGACGGTGCCCCACTCCGACATAGGCCCGATAACCTCCCGCCAGGAGAAGGTGCTGGCAGCGAAGCCGTGCAGCAGCAGGAAGGCTGGGCGCCCCGAACCGGCCATTTTGTAGTGGACGGCGAGGCCGTTCACCTCAATGAACTGGCTATCGGGGTCGGCCAATTGCTCCGGCGGGACGGTCCCCTCCAGCGGGGGCACCGGCACCAGGAACGGGCCGACCAGCAGAATCAATAACAGGACTCCCAGGGCGATGAGCAGTCCGCGAAGCCAGGGTTTCATGTCTTATGCCTCCCAGGGAACACGTCCGGCCTGTTCTCCCTCGGGAACCAACTGTGCCAATTCGCGCTCGCTACAGGGTGATACTCTCCCCTGGCCTGAGTACTACCGGCTCGGCGGAAGTCTCCGCGCGTACCCGCTCGGCCCAGGCATGGGGATCCTGGCGGATGATGTCAAAGGTGTCGTAGTGGATGGGGACCACTTTGCGAGGCGTCAGCAGTTTCACCGCCCGCAACGCATCGTCCGGGCCCATCGTGAAATTGTCGCCGATGGGCAGGACTGCCAGGTCCACCCCCTCCTCGCCGATCAGTTTCATATCGTAGAAGAGACCGGTGTCGCAGGCCAGGTAGATGTGGGGGCCCTCTGCCGTCTTGATGAAGAAACCGCAGGGGTTGCCGCCGTAGGAGCCGTCGGGGAGAGCAGAGCCGTGATGGGCGATGGTCAGTTTGAGGTAACCGAAGGGGTAGGGGAAGCCACCGCCGATGTGGTGAGGGTGGACGCTGGCGTGGCCATGGGCCTGGAACCAGTTGCAGATTTCAAAGTTGCTGATGACGGTGGCTCCGGTGCGGCGGGCAATCTCCAGCGCATCCCCCACGTGGTCGCCGTGGCCGTGGGAGACCAGGATGTAGTCAGGTTGGAGAACGTTCGGGGATGCGGCCGCCAGGGGGTTGCCCGTGAGGAAGGGGTCCACCAGCAGATGGTGAGACCCCACTTCTACGCCGATGCAGGCGTGACCGTACCAAGTGACCTTGACCATAGCGCCTCCTCTTCAGCAATCGTGGGAACTGAATAGCAGATGGCAGCGAACACAAGCGTTCATCCGCGTTCTTCCGCGTTCACCCGCGTTCTTCTGCGTTCTTCCGCGTTCACCCGCGTTCTTCCGCGTTCACCCGCGTTCATCCGCGTTCACCCGCGTTCATCCGCGTTCTTCCGCGTTCACCCGCGTCCTTGTTGTTATGGCGCTTTCGGGGGCCGCCCGGCCTCCTCCGGCTCAATGCGCACATGCACTGAGACAATCCGGTCGCTGCTGAGACGGACCTGGACTGTGTGATCGCCCAGGTCGCGCAGGGGGTCGGCCAGGATTTTGCGCCGGTCAAAGGGCGTCTTCAGTTCTCGCTCCAGCGCCTCCGCGATGTCGGCAGGGGTAATGGAACCGTAGAGGCGACCGGTCGGGCCGGCCTTGGCCTGGAATATCAGCGTCAGTTGTTCCATCCGTTCCGCCAACGCCGCGAGCCGTTGCGCCTGACGGGTTGCCTGCGCTGTCTTGGCCTGCTTCTGTTCCTGCGCCATGCGGATTCTCCCTTCAGTGGCGGGGACGGCCAGGCCACGAGGGATCAGATAATTGCGGGCATAACCCTCGGCGACCTCCTTCACATCGCCCGCGCTCCCCAGGTTAGGAACGTCCTGAGTCAGTACGACTTTCATCTCTCCCTCCGTCAGGGTCGTCGCCAGATAAAACCTGTCGTCCGTGGTCTGTGGTCTGTCGTCTATTTCACCAGCGAGACATCTACTGCTTGTGGCCCCCGTCCGGTCGGTTGGATCCGATACCGGACCCGCGCTTTATCGGGAATCGTCTCCGGCGTGCCGGGCGCCAGTCCGCTCCGATGGAAGAATACCTCGCTTCCGCTGCGCTGGATGATGAATCCGTACCCCTTTTCCTGGTCGTACCACTTGACGATGCCCTCGTGGGGGCCGGGTGTCATCTCATGGGCCCGCAGACAGTCCGGGCAGAGAGAGGGCGGGGTCAGTTCAAACCCCAGCCCGGCCAATCGCCGCTGTTCCTCTACGGTGAAGACAAACTGCCGGCCGCACTGGGAGCATGATGCCCAGGTATCCCGGTATGGCATATGAGACCTCCTGGGGGTGGAAAGTGAAATATGAAACGTGAGCAATGAGACGGGATGGACTCAGCCGGCGCGGGGCGGTTGACCGACACGGGGTTCGGGGAGCCCTCGGGACCACCACCAGGCCAGCAGGCAGAGAAGGGCCGAAAGGCCGAACAGTCCGGCGTACCCCAACAGGTCCACCACCAGCCCGCCGAATCCAGAAATCAGGACGACAATACCGATCAGCGTGTTGGAAAGCCCCAAGTAGAGGGGCCGTTCCGCCTCGGGCACCAGTTCCAGCAGAAAGTTGCTGCCCACCAGCATAGAGGCAGGCGCCAGCGCACCGTTCAGGAGAAAGAGAGGAAGCGCCAGATAGGGCAGCCAGGGACCCC
>DAOTWK010000096.1:0-18243 GCA_034435815.1 Anaerolineae bacterium
CTCACCGACTTCCTGGCCGACGTCGCCCTGGTCTCCGACGTGGACAATCTGGCAAACGGCGTCAACGCCCCCACCCTGCTCACCCTCCACAGTGCCAAAGGGCTGGAGTTTCCCGTTGTTTTTATCGTCGGCCTGGAAGAGGGCTTGCTTCCCCACATCCGCTCGCTGGACGACCCCGAGGCTCTGGCAGAGGAACGACGGCTGATGTACGTGGGCGTGACCCGAGCGAGGGAACGGCTCTTCCTGACCCACGCCTTCCGCCGGGCCCGCCGGGGAGATTATGAGCCGAATATCCCCAGCCGTTTCCTGGCAGACATCCCCGAAGCGCTGGCGGAAGGCAAACGGCGGCAGAAGCCCTCAGGCCGGAGCGAGGGAACACAGTCTGAAAGCCTGCGCCACACGCAAAATGAAAGCCTGCGCTACCGCGTCGGCGACTGGGTGGAGCATCCAACCTTCGGCCCGGGCATCGTCGTCGCCACCCGCCCCCACGGCGACGAGGCTGAGGTCACCGTCGTCTTTGAACGGGTGGGCCTGAAGCGCATCCTGAGCAGTTACCTTCAGAAGAAACTATGATTTGTGCGGCGACTTCGCCGCCGCCCCTCAAAACCATGCCCCGCCAGGAGGTCTGCTGTGAAAGTGGTCACCGTTGCCCAGATGCGGGCCATTGAGGCCGCATCCGACGCCGCCGGCCACACCTACGCGGCGATGATGGAGCGGGCCGGTCAGGCTGTCGCCCGGGCGCTCATGGCCCGCCAGGATGTGAGGAAAAAACGAGTGCTGGTCCTGGTCGGTCCGGGCAACAACGGCGGCGACGGGCTGGTCGCTGCCCGCTATCTGGCTCAGGCCGGGGCCGAGGTGGCCTGCTACCTCACCCGCCCACGTGACCCTCAGAGCGATGAGAATTTCCGCCTGCTGCAGGAACTGCGGGTCTTCTGCACCGACGCCGACGCCGACCCGGACTTCCGTCGGCTCCGGCAACTGGCCGCCGGCGCGGACGTGGTGATAGACGCCCTGCTGGGCACCGGCGCCACCCCACCCCTGAAAGGAACCATTGGGCAGGTCCTGGAGACCGTCGGTCAGGTCCTGCGCGGACGGGCCATTTCCCAGCCGCCTAAATGGGTACAGGTCGGCGGTATCCCCGAGCCCGCCCCGGAGGCCCGTCCTCTGGTCGTGGCGGTGGACGGCCCCAGCGGTATGGATTTTGACACGGGCGCGCTGGACCCGGCCGCCCTCCCCGCCGACCTGACCGTCACCTTCGCCTATCCCAAAGTGGGCCACTTCCGCTTCCCCGGCGCGGCCGCGCTGGGCGAACTGGTCGTGGCCGACATCGGCACCGACCCAGCCCTGGCCGCCGATGTGGACCTGGAAGTGGTGACGCCGGAAATGGTGCGCGGCTGGCTTCCGCCCCGTCCACCGGATGCCCATAAGGGAACATTCGGACGGGCGCTCATTGTCGCCGGGTCGGCCAACTACACTGGCGCGGCTCGTCTGGCAGGGGCCGCTGCCGTCCGCGCCGGGGCCGGCCTGGTGACGGTGGCCCTCCCCGCCTCCATTCACGGTGCCGTCGCCGCCACTCTCTCCGAGGCCACCTACCTGTTGCTGCCCCACGAACTGGGCGTCCTGGCGGAGCCCGCCGTGGAAGTTCTGGCGGAACAGGCCAGCCGATACGACGCCATGCTTCTGGGTCCGGGTCTGGGTCAGGAGAAGGAGACGGCAGAATTTTTGACGGCGCTTCTGCGGGGACGGGAGCGCCGTCCGGTGGGATTCCTGCGCGCCGGAGAGCCGACAGCCCAGCCCATTCCGCTCCCGCCGCTGGTGGTGGACGCCGACGGGCTGAACCTGCTGGCCCGGATGGAAGGGTGGCCCGTCCGCCTGCCCCCGGGCAGCATTCTGACCCCCCATCCAGGGGAGATGGCGCGTCTGATGGGGGCGTCGGTGGCTGATGTGCAGGCGGACCGGGTGGGAGTCGCCCGGCAGAAAGCGCGAGAGTGGGGGCATGTGGTGGTCCTGAAGGGAGCATTCACCGTTGTCGCCGCACCGGATGGGCAGACAGTTCTGGAGCCGTTCGCCAACCCCGCGCTGGCGACAGGGGGAACAGGGGACGTTCTGGCTGGGATTATTGTGGCGCTGCGGGCCCAAGGGCTGGGCCCGTTTGAGGCGGCAGCGGCCGGGGCCTACCTGCACGGCCTGGCGGGGGAACTGGCCCGGCGGCGGCTGGGCCCGGTGGGCGTTGCCGCCGGAGACCTGGTGCCGCTCATCCCGGAGGCCAGGTCGCTTCTCCTTTCAGTGGGAGAGAGGATGCGGTGAGTTTTTTGCAGGGAAGGAAGATTCAGGTAGCACTACAGAAACTGGGGTGAATGTAGGGCGGGCTTTTTAGCACGTCATATCTGGGGACGGGCTGAAATGCCCGCCCTACATCTGGGAGGCTGATGCACACGGGAGGCGCCAACACGGTTAAATGCAGACTTATCGGAAGATGACAAACAGGACAATTTGTCAAACGTGCATAGCGCCGAGGTTAGAGGTTGTCCGACGATTAACAGTCAGACGGTCCTACGCCTCTATCCCCAGCACCCGGTTCACACTGTCTATCAGTTCCTGGGGACCGAACGGCTTGGTAATATAATCGTCCACCTTCGCGATGTGCAGCCCCAGGACCTTATCTATGCTCTGCGCTTTGGCCGTGACGATAATCACGGGAATGTGGCGCAGTTCCTCGTCGGCCTTCATGTGCTGGTAAATCTCCCAACCGTCCATATCCGGCATCATCAGGTCCAGAAGGACCAGGTCCGGCTTCACCTGCCGCACCGTCTCCAGGCCCTCTCGCCCTCCGACCGCGCCGATCAGTTCAAATCCCCTGCGCCCGAGAATCAGCCGGACCAGGTCTATCATCTCCGGCTCATCCTCTATGCAGACAATCTTCTTTCTTTGTTCAGACATCTGCGGCCTCCTCCCGCGGGATGCTCAAAGTATACCACTAAAGGGCAATATCGTCAATTTCAGGATACCAGAAATTCCACTTTTTGGCAAGCCCCTTTAACTAAATTGCAATCTCTTCGTAACTCCATCTCACCGTTGCCTTCGCGCCAGGACCTCCCGGTAGATGTTCACCAACTGCCGCCCGGCGCGGTCCCAGGAGAAGTGACGCAGGGCCCGCTGTCGCAGCCCCTCCCCCAGCACCCGCCGCAAGTCCGGTTGCTCCACGAGCGCCTGAATAGCCCGGGCCAGCGCCTCCGGGTCGCCCGGGGGACTGGCATACACCCCCAGGGAGCCCAGGTACTCCCGGCTGACTGGGGTGTCGAAGGCCACGGTGGGCAACGCCATGGCCATGTAGTTCAGAATCTTGCCGCTTCCCTCGGTGGCGGAAAGTTTGGGCGCCACCGCGATATCCCCCAAGGCCAGGTGAGACGGGCTCTGGTCGTAGGGGACTTTGCCGGTAAAGACTACCCGGTCATCCACACCCAGCCGGCGCGCCTGAGCCTGATAGTACGCCTCTGCCGGGAAACCGCCGATCAGGAAATAGACCTCCCGACCGGATTCTTTCAAAAGACGGGCCGCCTGGAGGAGTTGGGGAATCCCCTGCCAGTCGGCCAGAAGCCCCAGATAGACAACGACGGTGGCCTGAGGCGGGATACCCAGGGCAGCCCGGCGGGCCGATACCTCCTCCGGTGATAGCACCCCCGGTCGGAAAAAGTCGGCGTTGACACAATCAGGTAGAGGGCGAATGCGGACGGAGTCCCCCAGATGGCCCAGTTGGACCGCCCCTTGCTGGGTGCTGGTGACAATCACATCCGCCATTTCGTTAATTCGCTCTTCCAGCAGGCGCACCCAGCGGTACCAGGGCCCATGGGGGTTCAGAAAGCGGTGGTCCACCATCTCCCCGGTCAGGCTCCCCTGCCGGTCAAAGACGACGGGCAGGCCCTGTAGCCAGCCCAACACCCGACCGATCAGCGCGCCCTCATAGAGATGGCCGTGGATGAGGTCAAAGCGACGGCGCAGGAGAAGGCCCAGCACCCGCCAGGCCAGGAAGACGTCAAAGGCCAGTTTGTGCAGGCTGGAGCCTACCTCATAGTCGGCCCGCCAGGGAGTGGGGCGGCAGCGGACAATCTCCAGCCCGGGGATGTCTCGCCCCAGGTAGTAGGTGGCAATGGTCACCTGATGCCCCAACCGTTGCAGGACCCGCGCCTCCTCCAGGATGCGGACGTGACAGCCGTAGTCCAGGAAGAACGAGGTCGGCGCAATCATCAGGATGCGCAGGGGGCGGTTCATCATCACAAAATCACAAAGCCACGGAAAGGCGCAGAAACAAGTGGTTTTTTCTATTCCACTATCACAAATTCTGTGGGATTCTGCGGCTCCTACTCCTTTCGGGGCGGGCGGCGGCGGAAGAGACCGCCGAAGAACATCTGGGCCATCTGCTCCCCCATACCGGAGACCTGGACCGGCTCTCCGGCTTCCTCAGGCATCCCACGGGCACGCTCCTGCAACCAATGGGCCCGGCCTGAGGCGGCCTGCGCATAGGCGCTCTCCAGGGCCCGTTCGTCGCTCTCCAGCAGCCACTGCCGGATGCGCCCGACCTCCTCCATGAACATATCCAGCCGTCGGAGGAGGTTCTCCCGGTTCAGGAGCGCCTCCATCCGCCAGGCAGCGGCATCCGCCACCACCGGCCCCGTCAGCGAGGCGAAGTCGTAGCCTGCGAGTTTGCGCATATCGGCCCAGCCGGGGGTCCCCACCAGCGTGCGCAGCAGGGCAAGGGCGACAAAGGTGGGCAGGTCCACTGCCCCCGCCTGCAACCCGTCGCACTCTACCGGGTCCATAAAGAGCGGGCGGGCGCCGACCGCCTGGACCAGACCCAAGAGCGCCGTTACAGCGTCAGGGTCGGTATCGGCAGCCGGTGTGACGCAGTAGAAGCCGTCCTCAAAGAGGTCGGCCCGCGCGGCGTCGGTGCCCGACAATGGCCCGGTCAGCGGGATTTTGGGGCCGGGGATGGGCAGCCCAGTCACAAAGCGGACGCGCGCCGGAAGCGACCTTCGCGCCCATTCCAACACTGGCACCTTGAGGGTTGCCGTATCCGTGACCACACACCCGTCCTCCAGGTGGGGACCCAACACCTCCAGCGTCTCCCGGACCGCCGGGAGCGGCAGCGCCAGGATGACCATAGCAGCCCGTTCGCAGGCGGCAGGAAGATTCCAGTGGGTCTTGCTCACCGCCCCCATCTGGGCCGCCTTGCGGGCCACCGCCGGGTCTATGTCGTGCCCCATCACCTCCAGCGACAGATTCCGCTTCCGCAGAGCCAGTCCGATAGAACATCCCACACAACCCAGACCGATAATGGTGATGCGTGTCTCCATAAATCTCCCTAATCCTCACTCTCTACTCCGTACTCCATGTTCCGTACTCCCTCCACACCAGCCCGAAGAGCGCAGCGGCGACCAGCGTGGTATAGAAAGCCACTGGCGCTGAGAGGACCGGCACCAGCCAGCAGAGACAAAGGCTGTAATACAGAAGCATTAGGGCAAAGTAAACAATGCCGATGATGCCAAAGAGCAGCATCCAGGCAATCAGATACTCCCACCGTCGTTCCCTTAAGACGGCCCACCAGCGGCGGACCCGGAAAGCGGCCCCCAGTCGGTCTTCGGCGACAAACTGGGCTATTGCTGCTGGCAAGGGGACGAGGCCCAGGAAGAGCAACAGTGAGCCCAGGAAGATACCGATAAACAGGACCGCCATCGCTATCAACAAAAACCAGAATGCCTGCCGCTCATCCAAGGCGGGGAAAATAAAAAAAGCGGCGAAGTACAGCCCCATGCTTCCGAAGTAAACCAGCGTCCCAGGTAAAAGGTAAACCAGGCCAGCAGCAAAGGCGCGCAGACCGTCTACGAAGAGCCGGCCCCAGTCCTGCCAGGGGGGGAGGCCCGGCTCCTCTTCCCGAATGACCCGGCGCATCACTTCCAAAGCGTAACCGTAGGCGAAAAACAAAGGCACAATGGGGACAATCCAGGCAGCGAGAAACCAGGCTGAGCCGATAATGAACCGGTTGGCCCAGTCGGGCCCCTGGAAGGGGAAGCGCAATAGAGACTTTAGGTCGGAAAGAACGCTGCGGCTCATAAGTACCTCCTGTATTGACTCACATAGAGACACGAGGGACACAAAATTAGTCTATTTTACCGTTAATAACCCGGCAAATGCCGTCCTTCATCACCGCCGCGCCAAAATTGAGCAGGTAACCCAACTTCAATCCGGTCAATCTCAGGTACGTCAATACCTGCTTCTTATGAGCCGGGCTGACATTCTCTACCGATTTCAATTCCAGGATGACCTTGTCCTCCACAATGATGTCGGCGCGAAAGCCTTCGTCAAAGTAAAAGCCGTCAAATTCAATAGAGATTGGCACCTGCCGTGCCACTTTGAGGCCAGCCTGCCGTAAACGATGAGCCAGCAGCACTTCGTAGACGCTCTCCAGCAAGCCAGGCCCTAACTCCCGATGCAACTGTACAGCAGTGTCAACAACGATACGGCCGATCTCGTTTTCGTTCATTTTAGTACCTCACACCAAGACACGGAGAACACGGAGTATCCCCTCTGTGCCTCTGTGTCTCCGTGTGAGAACGGATTCCTCACACAAAGACACGGAGAACACGGAGTATCCCCTCTGTACCTTTGTGTCTCCGTGTGAAAACGATCAGGCCCGCCCATCGGCCTCCTGGAGCAGGGCCAGAAGATGGTCTTCCTCGTCCTGCAGCAGGCCCAGGGGTTCGTGGTGGCAGCGGATGAGGGCGACGGTCAGAGGAGAGCATCCTGCCCGGGCCGCCCACTCCGCTCCGATTTCGGCATGCTGCCGGTAGAGCACAAACGGGCGTCGCCAGCCCCGGGGCTCCCCCTCCCCCAGACGGTCCAGCCAGTAAGGGGCCCAACGCTCCAGGAGCACCACCGCCACCCGCACCCAAAGGGGCAGGGGTCCGGCGGCTTTTCCCACATCGTGCAGGAGCGCGGCTACCAGCAGGTCCTGGGGCTGAGGCCCCTGGGCCGTCAGCATCTGGTAGACCCTCAGTGCGTGGCGTCGGTCCGGTGCAGACATCCGGCGAAAGAGGGCCTGCTGGGCCGGAGTGAGCACCTGTGCAACAACATCAACAGCCTCCCGGATCAGCGGAGCCGTCAGCGCGGCGAAGAACTGTCGCACCCGATAGGCCGCCTGCCCCATCACAACCAGAACAGGAGCATCTGGAGCGGGAATTTCACCAGCCCGATCAGTATGCCGATGATATCCAGCCCCAGATAAGGGAGCAGAAAGAGCAGCCCCAGCAGGACGTAGGGACTATAGGGGCGGAAGGAGAGAAGCGCGTCCCCCCAACGGGGAGGCAGAACCCCCACCAACACCTTCTCCCCATCCAGCGGGAAGAAGGGGAGCAGGTTGAAGAGGGCCAGATTCAGGCTGACATCTGCGACAAAGAATAAGAGCGTCGCCAGATTCAGGTGTGCAAACGCTAAATCCCCCACCGAAAGCCAGCCCAACCGGAACGGCAGTGCGCAGAGCATCGCCACCACCAGGTTGGAAGCGGGCCCGGCGAAGGCGGAAAGGGCCATGCCCGCCCGGGGCGATGTTCGCATCCGGTAGGGGTTGACCGGCACCGGTTTGGCCCAGCCGAATCCGGTCAGCAGAATCATGATGGCCCCCAGGATGTCCAGGTGAGCCAGGGGGTTCAGGCTCAGCCGCCCCTCCCAGCGGGGCGTGTCGTCCCCTAATTCATGGGCCGACCATGCGTGGGCCCATTCATGAATGGGCATCCCCACCAGCAGGACAATCAGCCGTGCCAGAAACGTCACCGGTGATAATCCCAGCATCCCGCTCCTCCACCGCTTGTAGCAAGGCACAAAACAAAGTGAAGGGCCATTTTAAAACGACCGCTCGCTGCACTACTGCGTGGCTCGCTACGAGCCCTGCCCCGCCGCGCGAAGGATTTGGGTCACCAACTGGCTGCCCAGGATGGCCAGGCCATCGGTGGGCATATAGTGGGCGGCGGAGTCCTCAAAGAGGATGGACGCGCGCGGCGGGAAGTCCTCGTCCCCCAGCCAGTAGACGGCAGCCAGATGGATGCGCGGCAGGACCGCGAAGATGTACCCCGCGTCCCCCAGGTCCAATGGTTCCCCGTTCAGCCGCTCGCCGGCCCGGCGAAATCCCTCTACCCCCCGCTCCCCCAATTCCCGGACCAGGCGGTCCTCAGCGTAGCCGCGAAACGCCTGCGCGTAGAACATCCCGTCGGGCAGGCTGTGGAAAGCGACCCACTGCCGGGACGGAGTGGTGCCGTCGGCCGTCACCAGGTAGGTGAGGATGAGGGCCTGGATGAAGGACGACGGCTCTTCTCCAGTATCCGCCCGCCGAACAACGAAATCCGGCGGGCCGACCCGGTAGTCCCGCCAGAAGAATGAAAGTCGCAACGAGCCTTCGGGCTCCAGGGTGGCGCCACTGCGCATTTCCAGTTTATGGAGCGGAACCGCGCGCAAGTATTCCCGCGCGCCGGCGACGCGCGGGGCCAGTTTGTCGTACCACTCCTGGAGCCCGGTCGGATGTCCTCCCGGTCTCAGCATAGTTTTCTGGTCACCTTTTCCGTTGGGCCTGTTCGCCGGCGAAATAAAAGAGAACTATATTTTCCTTTTACCCCGACAGGCGAAGGCGGTCATCGGAACGGCCCGCGCTACTGCTGCCGCAACTGGCCGATCAATTCCAAGAACTCCTCCCACTCCTCCTCAAAGAAGTGGACTGTGACACTCCCGAACTCCAGATGATACGTGATCTCACCGTCCGGCTCCTCGGTCCGCCAGATGCTGTAGCTCGCAGTTTCAGCCAGAACTTCTATCTCTTCCATCGTTATCTCCTTTCATTTGTTTTTCAAAGATGTACAGCGAATACTCCCGGTCGGGAGTCAGGCCTGCCGACCGGAGGGCTTCCAGAAGAACCGGATCGGCGACAGAGAAAATCCGCACTCTCGGATAGCCCTGTTGATAGGTCAGGAGGCGCAGCCCCCAGGCCAGCGCTCTCAAACCCTCGGGAGTGCCATCCACATAACCGACGGCCAGGCGCGCTTCCTCCGGGTCAAGGAGGACCACCGCCAGCGCGGCCAGTCGCCCGTCCAGGTCTATGCCCCAGACCTGGCCTGCGGCGATATGGGCCGCCAGGCGATCCTTCGTCAGTTGTTGCCACCGCCAGTCTGTCTCGTAGAGGCCACCAGAAATTCGCCAAATCGGGGAATTCTCCACCAACCCCCAGGCCACCTCCAGGTCTTCTGGCCTCAGGAGGCGCAGGGACTGGGGGCCAGGCATGGCGTCGGCGCTGTAGCGCCGGAACTCCGCCACCCGCCGGAAACCGTCCCGGGAGGCGTTGCGGTGGATAGGCCGGTTGTAGGAGGCGGTGGCAAAGCGCAGCACCCCCACCCCCCGCTGTTCCGCCACTGCTAACTGGTGAGCCTGAAGAAGTCGGGATATTCCCAGACGGCGGTAATGGGGATGGACCCGCATCCCTTCCAGCCACCACTCATCGTCCGCAATGTGGCTCAGTTTTGCCAGCGCCACCACCCGCCCGTCCAGTTCCACCACCGAGAGTTCCCCCTCCGGATCCGTCAGCCACTGATCCCAGACCTGAGGGATGTAGTCCTCCCCGCCCCAAACTTGAGCACAGAGGGCCTCCACATCGGCCCGGTCCTCTGGGCGGGCCGGGCGGATGCGCCAGCGGCGGGCCAGAATTCGCCGCCGGATGCGGTCCCAAAGACGGCGGCCCAGCCACGGGCGGGGCGGCGGCTGAGCCGGGGCTGGAGGAAACGGCTCCTGGTCGGTCAAGCGGCGGTAGATGTATTGCGCCAGCACCCGCAGTGTCGCCACGGTGGGGGCCGCAATGAGCACCCCCAGCACCCCTGCCAGACTGCCCCCCAGGATGACCGCCACCAGCACAACCAGCGGGTGGAGGTTCAACCCTCGCCCCATAATGCGGGGAATCAGCAAGTTGGCCTCCACCTGCTGGATGAGAATGTAGACTCCTGCCACCAGGACAGCGAACCAGAAATTGCTCAGCGGTAGCCAGTACGATCCCTGGAAAAGGGCAATCAGAATAGCCGGGATGGCGGCGACCGTCGGCCCGATATTCGGGATGAACTCCAGCACACCCGCCAGAAGCCCCAGAGCGGGAGCGTTGGGCAGCCCGATGGCTGTGTTGACAGCCGTCGTGATGACAGCGATAAAAAGCCCCAGAATCAGTTGCCCTCGCAGGAAGGCGTTCCAGACCTTTGTAATCTCGTGGCGCAGCCGGACAAAGTCCTCGCGGAACGGCGCGGGGGCCAGATTATCCAACCAGGTCAGGATGCGGTCAGCGTCCCGGGTCAGATAGAAGGACGAGAGAAGGATAAAGATGACCCAGAACAGGGTAGAGACGAAGCCGACGACGAAATTGACCGTCCCCGTCGCGACAGCCGTCAGGAACTGACGGATTCCCTGTTGGAATTCCCGATAGACGTCCCGCAGGTCAATCTGCCATTGCAGAACCTGGATGGGCTGGGAGAAGAACCGATCCAGTTGCGCTGCGATGCGGACAAAATCCAGGTTCAGCGAATTCACTGCCCGCACGATGGGCGGCACTGCGATCACCGGCGCCGTCACCGCCGCTGCGATAAGGACCAGAAAGACCAGCGCAGTGGCCCCGGTGCGAGGTATGCGCGCCCGCTGCTCCAGAAAGTCCACTACCGGGTCCAGGATGAAGGCCAGCAGAAAGGCCAGAATCAGCGGCGGCAGGACGGCCCGGAAACGGTACACAATCAGCGCCAGGAGGACGAAGACGACCGTCCCCACCAGACGCTTTGTTCCCACATCCCAGCGTCGGACCGGTTCTCCGCTCATCTCACCACCGAGTGACGGTCACTTCTGGGTGACCGTCACTTCAAGTCATCTCACCGGCCCCACCTCATCCGGCGGCCAGTAAATGAAGACGGCATGCCCGATGATGTTCTTCAGCGGCACCGGGCCGAAAGAACGGGAGTCGTTGGAGTGGCCCCGGTTGTCGCCCAGGACGAAGACATGCCCTTCCGGAACGGTGGTAGGGGGATAGTCCGGGCCGCCCTGCCGGACTGCCCAGGGCTCTGTCAGCGGAATACCGTCCACAAAGACCTGCCCCCCCTGGACGGCGACCGTCTCCCCGGCCAGCGCGACCACCCGCTTGATCAGCATATCCTGCGCTCCGTCCAAGCGCAGGACGACCACATCCCCACGACGAGGGCCTCCTATCAGCCGGTAGGAGATTTTTTCCACAATCACCCGCTCGTTGTCGTAGAGGGTGGGCTCCATACTCTGGCCGCGCACCACTGTCGCCTGGGCCAGAAACGCATTGATGAAGAGGGCAATGAGCAGAGCGGGAAGAACGGTCTCCACCAGTTCCCGAAGGGCACGCATCAGGAATCCTATTAGGGGCTTCAGGAAGCCACTATCGGGCGCGGGGGAGGGGAGTTCCGGGTCGGACATCAGTTGCTCCTGCAACAGGACTTGGAGATGCCAGGCACTTCGGCAGTGCCCGGCATCTTTTACTATCGGCGGCGAGGGGGGCCCTTGCGGTCGCCGTGGTTGCGGCCCGTCGGCACCCGGTCCCGCAGGCGAGCCTCCTCCGGCGTCCATCCTTCCAGCACCGCCCGCCGGGAGAGGCGAATCTTCCCGTCCGGATCAATGTCCGTCACCATCACCATAATCTCATCGCCGATGTCCACCACGTCCCGGATGTTGGTGACCGGACGGTCGGAGAGTTGGGAGACGTGGACCAGCCCGTCGGTGCCGGGGGCCAGTTCCACAAAAACACCGAAATCGGTAATGCGCACAACGCGGCCGGTGTAGACTTTGCCGACCGCCGGGACCTCCGTCAGGCGGCGGATAATCTCCTCGGCCCGACAGGCGCCCTCCCGATTGGTGGAGGCAATGTAGATAGTGCCGTCGTCCTCAATGTCCACCTTGACATCGCACTCATCCTGGATAGCCCGGACGGTCTTGCCGCCGGTACCGATGACTGCGCCCAGTTTATCCGGGTCCACGTGTAGGATGAGCATACGCGGGGCATAGGGGGAGAGTTCCGGTCGGGGCGCCGGGATGGTCTGGCGCAGGACGTCCAGAATCTGCAGGCGCGCGCGGCGGGCCTGCTCCAGGGCCTCAGCCATAATCTGGTCAGAGAGGCCCTTGATTTTGATGTCCATTTGCAGGGCCGTGATGCCCCTCTCCGTCCCGGCGACCTTGAAGTCCATATCGCCCAGGTGGTCCTCCATACCCAGGATGTCAGTCAGGATACGGTAGCGCTCTCCCTCCTTGACCAGCCCCATGGCGATACCCGCGACATGGGCCCGGATAGGCACCCCGGCGTCCATGAGCGCCAGGGTGGAGCCGCAGACAGAGGCCATAGAGGTGGAGCCGTTGGACGAAAGGACCTCGCTGACGACGCGGATGGTGTACGGGAACTCATCTTCGGGGGGAATGACGGGCAGAAGCGCCCGCTCTGCCAGCGCGCCGTGGCCGATTTCCCGCCGCCCCGGGCCCCGCAATGGGCGGGTCTCGCCGGTGGAGAACGGCGGGAAGTTGTAGTGGTGCATATACCGCTTCGTCTCCTCCGGGGAGAGGTCGTCCAGCAACTGCTCCTCCCGGGGTGTACCCAGGGTCGCCACGGAGAGGACCTGGGTCTCGCCGCGCGTGAAGAGGCCGGAGCCGTGAGTCCGGGGCAGGAGCCCCACCTGCGCGGAGAGAGGCCGGATGGTGTACGGGTCCCGCCCGTCCACGCGTACCCCATCCTCCAGGATGCGCCGCCGGACCACCTCCCGCGTGACCTCCTCAAAAGCCTGCCAGATCAGCAGCGGCTCAGTTGTTTCGCCGAACTGCTCCTTCAGTTCGTTCATCAGGCCGTTGATGGCCGCATTGCGGGCCGCCTTATCTGGCGCGTCATAGAGAGCAGAGACCAGGCGGTCACCGACGCGCTCTCGTACTTGCACAAGCAGTTCCTCCGGGACGGCGTGGGAGACGTAGGCGCGCTTGGGCTTGCCCACCACCTGCCGCATCTCCTGCTGGATCGCGATGACGTCCTGGATGGCCCGATGACCCAGCCGGAGCGCTTCCAGCATCGTCTCTTCGGAGACCTCGTTGGCGCCAGCCTCCACCATCAGGATGGCCTCGGCGGTCCCGGCCAGCCGCAGGTCCAGGAGACTACGCTCCATCTCCGGGATGGTGGGATTGACCACCAGCCGACCGTCTATGTAGCCGATGCGCGCGGCGCCCACCGGTCCACCGAAGGGGATATCCGAGACCGTCAGGGCAGCAGAAGCGGCGATGATAGAGAGGATGTCCGCCTGATGCTCCTCGTCTTGCGAGAGGGGCGTGACGATAATCTGCACCTCATGGCGCATATCCTTTGGGAACAGAGGGCGCAGGGGACGGTCGGTCAGGCGGGCGATGAGGATGGCACTCTCCGGGGGGCGGCCTTCCCGACGTTGAAAGGAGCCGGGGATGCGGCCTGCAGCGTAGAGTCGTTCCTCAAAGTCCACCGTCAGCGGGAAGAAGTCTACCCCTTCCCGCTCCTCGGCGGACATGGTGGCCGTGGCCAGTAGGACGGTATCGCCGCAGCGGATGGTGACGGCGCCGCCGGCCTGCAGGGCCAGATGGCCAGTTTCAAGGATGAGGGTATGGTCCCCCAACCGGGTTATGAATGTACGACTTTCCATTTACTTCCTCCATGTCCGGAGCCCGCATGGAGGTTAGAAACTGGGACATAGCCCGCAGGCCTACAGCGAGACATGTCCCAATTCCGAACCTCCTGCCGGACCCCGGTGCGATTCAGGGCTGGGGCGGGCGACAAAGCCGCCCGCCCCAGCCCTCATAGCCTCTACTTGCGCAAGCCCAGTCGGCGGACGACTTCTTTGTAGCGTTCCGGGTCCGTTCGGCTCAGATAAGTCAGGTGACGGCGCCGCTTGCCCACCATCCGGAGCAACCCCCGCCGGGAATGCTCATCGTGCTTGTGCGCCTTCAGGTGCTCTGTCAACTGATTAATCCGATAGGTGAGAATGGCAATCTGGACCTCCGGCGAGCCGGTGTCCTGAGGCGAGCGGCCGTAATCCCGAATAATCTGTTGCTTCTCGCTCTTACTCAACGGCATACGGTTTTCTCCCTCCTGCGGTCAGGCATCGGCGGGGCCGCTTCAGTCCCGCCGTTAGCAGGGGTATTTTACCACATTTCAGGTAGCAGGCAAGCCGACACCCTTGACCACTGAGCACTGAGCCGGCTGAAAAGTGGTTGCTGGGAAGAGACCATTGCCTAACGCCCCCTCCTTCCCGCACCCATACCCACCCGAGGCGCTCCCTTCAAGACAAATCACGGTACTCCCTGGCCTGCAGACCCGAAGCCAGTGACTCCGCCATTGGCCCATACCGGTCCAGCAGGACCAGCAGGAAATGTTGAAGGGCGACACCGGAGCGCCCGGACCGCCGGGACATCTCCAGCGCGGCGTTCCAGAACATCTGAGCACCGGGGGTCAGTTTTTCTCTTTCGTCCATTTTACCCTTTCGCTGGAAAGATAGGCGCGTGACCACATCCCCGCCGTGAGTCAGGCCCCTTTTATCCCTCCGGCAGGCGCAAATGCGGGACTGGCACAGAATGTTCGCTACGGCAATTGAACGTCCAGAACAGCACAGGCCAGGATGAGAGCGGCCTGGCCCTTCTTGGGATCCTTCTTCTTGAAGAGCCCTCCGCCACCCCCTGCTTCAGCAACCTTGCTGCCCAGGAAGATCAGCGCCCGTTTGAAACCCTCCGCCTCTGACGCGTCTACCTTTCTCAGAGCCTGCACCACTTCCTGCAGGCCTTCCACGACTCCCCGGGAGTCGGCACCAAAGGCGGGCCATATTCGTCCGAAATCAGCCGCCACCGAGCCAAAAACCTCCCGCGCGAGGTCATTGCGGTAGAGATGGGCTTCGGCCAATTCCTTCGCCAGCGCCGCGACCTCTTGTTTCTGGACTTTACGGTCGGCACCGGCAACCATCATGAAGAGCCACAATGGGGCGAACTGGAGGGTCTCCCACTCCCTCGCGGTGAACCGCTGGCGCATAGACATTGTTTCCTCCTTAAGCAAGTCAGTTGTTAGTCAACTGCTAATGAAAGGGCTGCCCACTGCACGGCACGCTGCACTGGCAATGCGGGTGAGGCAAAACATTGCAAGTGAGCAGATGGTTCGGGAATCGGATCCGAGAGAGTGGGAGCCAGGCGGTGGATAGCCAGAGGCACGTCGGCTCTTACCGCTCGCAAACCAGATGTCCCGGGGCCGCAATCATCTGGCGGTTAAAGATTAAGGAGATACCGGGCTGATGGGTTTCCTTGTACCCGCAGTGAATTCTACCCGAAATGGCAGAATCCGCAAAACGCAGTCTGTGCCCTACCGAACCGCATGGAGGAGAAGCATTCCCGTCCGCGCGGCCTCATCGGCGTCAGGGGCATGCTCCAGAAGGACAACCACTGCATAACGGGGACTTCCGGCTGGGGCGACGCCCAGGAACCAGGCATGAGGCGGACGGTTCTCCCCGGCCACCGCCGTTCCCAGGTGACCGACGATATCCGTTGAGAAGGGCTCCCAAGCCGAGAGCAGGGCGCGCGCTCCTTCGGCGGGCAGTACCTCCCGGGGGCGGCTGGAGACTTCTGGTATCTGCCAGGTCCCGTCCGGTCCCTGTACCCCCAATACCAGGCGCGGCACCGGCATGACCCCATCGTTCGCCAGGGTCGCGGCCACCAGGGCCATCCGCAGCGGCGAGACGGTGAGGCTTCCCTGCCCGATGGCCTCCATCGCCACGTCGTCGGAGACCCAGGCAGTCACCGGGGGCGGGATGGGCGTGACCGGCAATTCTCCCGTAGCGGCGGGCGTCCCCGTCCCCAACGCCTGACCTCCCGCCTCCGGGGCTCGCTCCGACGGCAACCCTTCCATCAGCCCCCAGCGGCGAAAGCCCTCCCTCAGCCCAGCCGCCCCCAGTTGCTGGCCCAGCGCGGCGAAGGGACCCGGACAGGCCGCCCGCAGCGCGCCGATCATCAACTCGTCCACACGGACTTCCCCCCGACATCCCACAGCCATTTCGTTCACAGAGAGCGTCGCCGTCAGGTTCGGGGCAGGGGTATAGAGGGTCGTCAGGCCGTTCCGGAGGGCCTCCGCCAGGACCACCGTCTCCAGTGCCGCCCCGGGCTGGTAGGGCCGGAGGGCCCGGTTGAGCAACGGGCCGCCCGGATCTTCCCTCAATCGGTCCCATTCTTCTTCAAGACGGTTGGGGTCAAAGGTCGGCGAGGAGGCCATGGCCAGGACCTCGCCAGTGGAGACATCCAGCAGCACCACTGCCCCCGTCCGTCCCGCCAGGGACTGCTGGGCCAGCCGCTGGAGCATCCCATCCAGTGCCAGGCGAACGTCCCGGCCCTGGGGAGGACGGTGGAGCAGGTTCGCCCAAGCCGTCTCCCAGACGGAGCGGCCCGCCTCGCCGCGCAGGACCCGGTCAAAGGCGGCTTCTATCCCCCCGGTCCCGTGGCGCAGACTGGCATAGCCAACAACCGGCGCTGCCGCCGGTTCCGGGTAGGTGCGGGTAACCCGACCGTCTGGGCCCACCGTCACCCCGGCCAAGACGGCCCCGTCCCGGTCCAGAATCCGGCCCCGGACGATGCGTTGCTCGTACTCCACCCGGCGGGGGTTGTCCCCCCGCGCTACCAGCCAGCCCGCCCGGACTACCGACCAGTAGCCACAGGCCAGGGCGAGCACCCCCAGGGCCACCCCCAGGCCCAGGGCCAGTCGGCAGACAGGCCGTATCCACTCCCGATCGCGGGGGGCGGAGGTCGCTCCGGCAGAGACCACCAGAAGCAGGCCGACGGCGATAAACGTCGCCAGCAGGGAAGAGCCACCATAGGAGAGGAAGGGCAGGGTCACTCCGGCGATGGGTACCAGTTTGACGTTGGCGGCCATGATGATCCAGGCCTGGATTCCCCAACCGGCGGTCAGCCCGGCGGCCAGGAACCGTTCAAAAGGACGGGGGGCACGCAGGGCAGCCCGAAGTCCCCGGGCCAGCAGGACTCCGTAGAGGGCGATGAGGGCAAGGGCTCCCAGGAGGCCGAACTCTTCGGCGACGGCGGCGAAGACGAAGTCGGTGTGGACGGCGGGGATGTAGATGGGGCGGCCCAGGCCCAGTCCCTGGCCGAAAATCCCCCCAGCACCGAAGGCCAGCAGGCTCTGGACGACCTGGAAGGCCCGGTCGGCAGCACCCGGCCAAGGGGAGAGCCATATCTGAATCCGCGTTGCGACCCGGTCCGAGCCGTAGTATCCGATACCCCCGGCCAGGAGGAAGAGGGCCAATCCCACGACCAGATAGCCCCACTGGCCCGTTGCCAGGTAGAGCATGGCCAGAAACGTCAGGAAGAGAAGCATCGCAGCGCCCAGGTCCTGCTGCGCGGCCAGAAGGAGGACCGTCAGGCCGAACATGACCAGGAGGGGGCCAATGTAGGCCAGAGGAGGAAGGGTCAGGCGGCCGAACCGGTGCCCCGTCACTTTGAGCAATTCCCGCCGCTCGGCCAGGTAGGAAGCCAGGAAGACGACCATGAGGAGTTTGAGCGGCTCCGAAGGCTGGAAGTATGCGCCGCCGATGCCCAGCCAGAGGCGGGGGCCGGCACCGCCCGGGTTGACGCCCAGGACGAGGGTCGCGGCCAGGAGGAGCAGACCGGCGAGAAGCCAGGTGTAGCGGTAGCGGCGCAGCCAGCGAAGGGGGATGGTCTCCTGCGCGCCGGTCTGGATGACGGCGATCATGGCCAGGGTGGAGAGGAGGAGCCAGGTCGCCTGGCGGGGCAGGAAGTTCGGCGCCAGACGGGCCACCATAAGCAGACCCCAGCCAGTCAGGAAGGCGACGGTGGGAAGGATAAGTGGGTCGCGGTGGGGCAACCGGTGGGATAGAGTGACGTGGGCAGCCGCGAAGGAGAGGGCATAGGAGAGGAGCATACCAGCGGCTCGCGCGGCGCCCAGAACAGGAGAGGCCACCAGCAAGATCGCGGTGCCCACCACGACGAAGAGAACGGCCAGCAGGAGCAACCCCCGCTCCCGCCGGACGACGAAGGGCGGATAGGGTTCGGTGGGTCCCAGCATAGAATCAGAGAATCGGAGAGTTGGTTTGAGGAGATTATAGCATCTTTGGGGTGGGAGGCAACAGAAGAGGGGTTTGGAGGCGGCGGCAAAGCCGC
>DAOTWK010000097.1:0-9799 GCA_034435815.1 Anaerolineae bacterium
CGCCGGCGGAGGGCGGCCCGCTCCGCCTGGTGGGCGTGGGCAATCCCCTCCCCCCGCCGGAAGCGCTGACCGACCTCCACCGGCAACTCCAGGAGGCCGTCGCCTCTCTGCCCGATGACCCAACGATCCGTTCCTTGCGCGCACGTTTGCAGGAACTGGTCGCCCGCCCCACCGCCGAACTCCTCCACGAGGGCTTCCTCCTGCACTGGCTGGTGCGGCGCCTGCCGGAGCGCCTGGGCGAGCCGGTGATCCATCTGCGGGAACTGAGCCGGCAGTGGCCGCACAGCCTGCGCTACGCTAAGGCCGAACTGCAGAGTATCGTGGACCTCCTCCCGCCGGGGAGCGCCATCCCCCTCTACGAACAGGCGGCCACCCGCGCCGCCCTGCTCCCCGCGCTGCCCGGAGCGACCGTCGTCCACCTTTCCTGTCACGGCCTCTTCCAGGCCGACGACCCGCTCCGTTCCGGCATCCTCCTGGCCGGAGAGGGGGCCGAACACGACCGCCTGACCCTGCAGGACCTCCTGGCTCTGGACTTGGCTGCGCTGGAAAAGGTCCGGCTGGTCGTCCTTTCCGCCTGTCAGACGGCCATCACCGATTTTCGCGACTTGCCGGAGGAGGCCATCGGCCTGCCGGCCGGATTCCTCCAGGCGGGCGCGCCGGCAGTGGTGGGCACCCTCTGGCCTGTGGACGATGCCAGCACGGCCCTGCTGGTCACCCGGATGTACGAGTTTATGCTGGAAGAAGGGAAACCATCCCTGGAGGCGTTGCGCTGCGCCCAGCGCTGGCTGCGCGATGTCACCAATGAGGAATTGGAGGCATACGTGAGCCACCACGAGGCCATCGCCCAGGCCCGACAGGAGATGGGCCGGCGGATGCCCTTTACTCTGATTGAGGAACTGCTACTCAAAGTGATCCCCGGTGAGCCGGAAGATCGCCCTTACGCCGACCCCTATTTCTGGGCGCCGTTCACCTTCCACGGCGCCGGTGAGGTGCGAATATGAATATCCCCGATTCCATCGCTGCCCTGCTGGCTCTGTGGCCCACCCTGCCGCAGACCATAGGCCCGAGTTGGCCACGCCTCTACTGGCAATTGTTAGACCTGCTGCGGGAATTTGAGCAAGCGATAGACGAGGAAGCCCGCGCTCAGGTCTCCACGCGCCTCCTGCGCTTCCTGCGGGACCTGCCCGGCGGCAGAGAGGCTCTGCGGGAGGCTGTTCAGCGCCGCACCGGCCATCGCCGCTGCGCCGATGAACCAATCCTCCCATCTGCCGAGGAGACGCCCGCTCCGACTCTCCTCGCCGGTGAGGCAGCCCTGACCGCCCAACTGGAAGCGATTCTCCACCCCCCGACGGTCACCTGCTACACGGACATCTATGCCCCGACCCGGGTGGCCCTCGGCGAACGCTTCCCCGTCATCGTCGGCCTGACCCGCTCCCCGACCGACGGTCAGGAAGTGGCGGCCATCCAGGCGCAACTCAACCAACTCATCCGTGTCGTGCTGACCCCGCGCGGGCCCGAACTGCTGGACGAGCCGGTTAAAACGCTGCGGGTGGAAGAAAAGGGCAGTGAGCCGGTGGTCTTTTACCTGCGCCCTGTCTCAACGGGCACGCAATCGGTGCTGATTGATTTTTACTCTACCAGCCACCTGCTGGTCAGCGTGACCCATACCCTGATCGCCGAAGAAATGGTCGCCGTCCCTCCGTCGGCCAAACTGCCCGCGCAGCGGTTGGACTTGATAGACTATACCGTTCCCCACCCCGGTCTATTGCTGCGGGTCTCCACCGGAGATAACCGCCTCACCTACACCCTGCGGTACGCCGACACGACCGAGCGCGTCATCGCTGGCGGCACATTGCGCGCCGATCCGGAACAATACCGCTACCGGATTATCCGTGAGATTGAGAACCTGGCCCGTGGGCTGGATGTGGACGGCGTTCCCTTGGAAGACGGCGAGCAGCCGTCACCGAGCGCCTTTTTCAAGCGTCTGGAGAAAATCGGCTATCGCCTGTACGAAGAACTGTTCTGCGAGGATTTGCGCCGCGAGTATCGCGAGCGCATTCGGGGCAGGGTGGTTACACTGGAGATTGTCTCGGACGAGCCGTGGATTCCCTGGGAACTGGTGAAGCCGTATGACGCCGATGACACCGGATGGGAGGACGATTTTCTTTGCCTGCAATACGATTTCAGCCGCTGGGTGAGCGACGGCCAGGCCCCGGCGGCCGAAATCGTCGTGGAGAGCCTGGCCTGCGTGGCGCCTGAGGACTCGGGTCTGTCCTTCGCCCAGTCGGAGAAGGAAATCGTGTGCTCTCTGGCTCGGCAGTTCAACTTGACCGATCACACACCCGCCCGCGCCAGCCGGGCCGATGTGGAGGCATTGCTGGAAGGGAATACGCCGGTCCATCTGTGGCACTTTGCCTGTCATGGAAACTTTGATGCGCAGGCGCCCGGCAACTCGCCGCTCATCCTGGCGGAGAACCAGCGTCTCCGCCCCAACGACCTGGCCGGCCCACAGGTCAAGCGACGGCTCAGCGCCGACCGTCCGCTGGTCTTCCTCAACGCCTGTCGGGTCGGGCAGAGCGGTCTTTCCCTCACGGGCCTGGGGGGCTGGGCGGCCCGGTTGGTGAACGAATGTCGGGTCGGCGCGCTGATCGCACCCCTTTGGTCCGTCAACGATATGGTTGCCTGCGAGTTTGCGCGCGCGTTCTACGAGGCGACCCAGAAACCAGGGATGACGCTGGCCGCTGCGCTGCGCCAGGCGCGCCGGCAGATAAAAGAGGCCCATCCCGATGACCCCACCTGGCTGGCCTACAGTCTCTACGCCCATCCCAATGCGCGCTTGACCTGGAGAAGGAGGGAACCATGACCGATGCCGTTCGCGATGCCGTCACCCCTACCGTTATCCTGGACGCGAGGGCTACCGTGGCCGAGGCGCTGGCCCGCCTGGATCAGGCCGGCGCGGCCTTTATCGTGCTCCAGGATGAGTATGGAGGTCTCCAGGGGCCTTTTCCGGCGGAAACGCTGCGCCAGGCCGAAGGGCAGGTCCGCTTGGGGGATGCGCTGACCGGAGCGCCGCCCCCCATCGTCATCTCGTCCCAGATGGACGTGGGCCAGGTCACCCGTATGGTGGCCAAAGACCTGGTGCTCAACCCCCGGCTGGCGGGCGTCATCGTGCGGGAGGAAGGCCGGGTGCTGGGGGTGATCCCCCGCACGCTCCTGGCCCAGCGCGCTTCCCGCCTGGGGACGCGCGGGGCGGCCGACCGGATGGAGGGCTCGCCGCTGGACATCCTCTACTTTGAATGCCCGGTGGACGGCGAGCGCCGACTGGTGGACTATTACGACCCCCAGAACCCGCCCATCTGCAGCCACGGTCACCGGATGAAGCCGGTAGAGGACTGAGGAGAGCCCATGTTTTCCACGATGCTCCAGGAACTCAAGGGTTACTTTGGCCGCGACTTTCTGCTGGCCGCCTTCTTTCCGGTGCTGCTTTTTGCCGGCCTCAGCCTGGCCCTCTACCTGGAGGTCACCCGGGGCTTGGGCGCGGCCCTCGCCGCCTGGGATGACCTGCCCGCGCTGACCCAGGCCGTGACGGTCGCCGGCGCCGGGGTCGCCGTGGTCGTGGCCGCCTATCTCCTGTACAACCTGCAGTACGTCATTATCCGGCTGTTTGAGGGCTATTGGCCGCGGGTTCGCCCGCTCCTCTGGCTGCGCAACCGTCGCACCGAACTGTACCGGAAGCGCTGGGAGTATCTGGGCCAACTCGCCAAACAAGCGCCCACCGTCACCGAGGCCAACGAGATTTGGGCCGAACAACTGACCTTTTACCCGCCGCCCACGCATCTGGACAGGATGATGCCCACCCGCCTGGGGAACGTCCTGCGTGCGGCGGAAATCTACGCCTACGAGCGCTACGGGATAGACCCCGCCGTCATCTGGCCGCGGCTGCGTCCCCTGCTCAAGCCGGAAACGATGGCCCTTCTGGAAGACCGCAAGACCACCCTGACCTTTATGCTTTCCGTGGCCCTGCTCTCGGCGGCCTTTTCTCTGCTCTGGTGTCCGGTGCTTGCCCTGACAACCGACCGCTGGGACCTCTTCCTGCTGTGCGCGCTGGGATGGCCGCTGGCCTGGCTCTGCTATCAGAATGCGGTGCAGAGCGCCGTCGCCTACGGCGAGCAATTGCGGGCCACCTTTGACCTGCATCGTCACGACCTGCTCCGGGCGCTGAACCGCCCGATTCCCTCCGACGGCGAGGCCGAGCGGAAGGAGTGGTTGCGCCTGAACCGCTTCTTCTACCGCAACCTGCCCTTGCCGGCACCGTCTCCCCCCTCTCCTGCGCCGCCCCGGGGTTGGGAGCGGGTGGCCGAGGCGCTGGCCGACTACCTGGAAAAACGTCGTTGGCCAACGGGTACTCCGGAGGAGGAAAAGCCGCAATGACCAGGCCCAAACCGCCGCGCGATCCCTGGCCCTGGCTGTATTGGGGGCTATTTTTCATCGTCGTCCCTCTGGTGGCCCTTTGGATGGCGCACAGGCCGGCCCCGCAGGTGAGTCTGCCCGTCCCTGCCCTTGACCTGCCCCCCTATCATATCATCACGGCGGGCGACTTAATGACCGCGTCCATCCCGGCCCGTCAGGTGGCCGAAGTGACGGCGCGCACCGCACAGGACTTGGTGGGCCACTACACGCTGCAGCCGGCGCCGGCTGGAAAACCCCTCCGCCGCGATCAAGTTGTGGCAGTCCCCGACCCGGCGCTCATCACGAACACTCTGGCCGTGGCCATTCCCGCCGACAGCACAACGACTTTGGGCGGCGCCCTGCGCGCTGGTGACGTCGTGGCCGTGGCCGTTGTGCCGACCGAAAATGCGACTTCGCCCGTTAAACTCTTGGATGCCGTACTGGTGCTGGATGTGCGGCAAACGCAGGAAGGCGAGATCATCGTCCTTGCGATTCCGGCTGCCCGTTGGACCGAATATCTGGCAAAGACGCAGAACGCCACCGTTGTGCTGGCGCTTCGGGTGGAATGACCCGAAATCCCTCGGACCTCCCCGGTACGACTTCGGGCGTCGTCGGTCTATGCCCATTAGCAGCCTCCGCCAGAACGGCCACCGCAAAGCACGCGCCCATTTGCTCCCCAACCGATTTGCGTCTATAATCCCCCCAAAGGAGGGAGAATGAAAATCGCAGACCTGATCCTCACCGGTGGCATCGTCGTCACCATGAACGACCGGTACGACATCTGGGAGCCGGGCGCGGTGGCGGTCCAGGAGGGGGCCATCGTCGCGGTGGGGCCAGCGGAGGAGGTAGGGCGGGAGTGGACGGCGCGCCAGGTGGTGGACTGCTCCGGCCACGCTGTCATCCCCGGCCTCATCAACGCCCACACCCACGCCCCGATGACCTTGGTGCGCGGCCTGGCCGACGACCTGCGCCTGGACGTCTGGCTCATCGGCTATATGATGCCTGTGGAGCGGGAGTTCGTCCGCCCCGACTTCTGCTGGCTGGGCACCCAACTGGCCTGCGCGGAGATGATCCGCTCCGGCGTCACCACCTTCGGCGACATGTACTACTACGAAGAGGCCGTCGCCGACGCTGCCGCCCAGGTCGGCATGCGGGCGGTCTGCGCCCAGTCCATCCTGAAATTCCCCACGCCCGACGCCGCCAGTTATGATGAGGGATTGCGCCTGGCGGAGTCCTTCATCGGGCGCTGGCGGGGCCACCATCTCATCGTCCCCGCGCTGGGCCCCCACGCCGCCTACACCGCCACCGCCGAGATGCTCCAGGAGTGCGCACGCCTGGCCCAGGCCTACGACGTCCCCATCCACATCCACGTCGCCGAGACCGCGCTGGAGGTCCAGGAACATCGGGCCGAATACGGTATGCCCATCGTCCCGTGGATCAAGAAGCAGGGCATTTTGGAGGCCAAAACCACTGCCGTCCACTGCGTCCACCTGGACGAGGGCGAGATGCACACCCTGCTCCACCACGGGACGGGCGTGGCCCACAATCCCACCAGCAACCTGAAACTGGCCAGCGGCGTCGCGCCGGTGGCGAAGATGCTGGCCCTGGGCTTGAACGTGGGCATCGGCACCGACGGCCCCGCCAGCAACAACGACCTGGATATGTTTGAGGAACTGCGGCTGGCGGCAGTCCTGGCCAAAGGTGTCACCGCCGACCCGACGGCCCTCCCCGCCCGTCAGGCGCTGGCCATGGCGACCATTATGGGTGCCCGGGCCCTGCACATCGCCCACCTGACCGGCTCGCTGGAGGTCGGCAAGCGGGCCGACATCGCCGTCGTCTACCTGGAGGACCTGCACCTGACCCCCCGCTTCCACCGGGACCCCGAGAGCATCTACTCCCTGCTGGTCTACGCGGCCAAAGGCCACGACGTGCGCCACGTCCTCTGCGACGGCCGGTGGCTGATGCGGGATCGGGCCCTGATGACGGTGGACCCCGAGGGACTGCGTGCCCAGGCCCTGGAGATCGCCCGTAAAATTGACCATTTCCTCAGCCTTCGGGAGGAGAGCGTCCTCAGCAAACTGGTCGCCATCGGCGGCGTGGCCCGGGAGAAGACCTTTGAGGTCCAGGTCAAGGTCCACCTGACCGATGACGCGGGTGTCCTGGCGGTGCTGACGGGCGGAGCCCTTCCCATCGTCAAACAATCCCGGCGGCGGCAATACGACACGTACTTCCTTTTTGATGACCCTGACCGCAGCCGCCTGCGCTACCGGGAAGAGGAGATGCTGGATGATGAAGACCAGGTGGCCGACGTCCGTTACCGGCTCACGCTGACGGGCGACACGAAAGAGCGGGAGTTCCCCCATTCCGTCCTGCTCTCCCGCTCCCGGTTTGACGCGCCTGCGACCCGCAGTCTGCGCTTCTACCGGGAGTACTTCAAGCCGGCAGCGGAGTGGGAAGTCCACAAAGAGCGGCGGCGGTACCATATCCGCTACGGCGGGACCGACTTCGCGGTCAACCTGGACCGGGTGACCCATCCGGCGCTCCCCGGCTACTTCCTGGAACTGAAGAGCCGCACCTGGTCGGCCCAGGACGCGGAGCGGAAAGCGATGCTCATCGGCGAACTGCTGGAAATCTTCGGCGTCGGGGAGCAGGAACTGGTGCGGCGAGAATACCTGGACCTGGCGCGGGAGCACAGACCATCAGAAGCATCTGCGAACCCCTGATCCCCTGACCTTCTGACGTTTTGGCCTCTGTGCCTTTGGGCGAAAATGGACGTGGGCGCTGGCGCGTGCTACAATGAGGTCACACAGGTAACCCCATACAAAGGCGAGCACGGAAGAGATTCGCATTCGGGAATTGAAAGCCCACGTTTCGGGAGCGGTATCGGCGGCGCGGGAGCGCCGCGCCCGCTACCTGATTGCCTGGCACGGCCGACCGGCGGCGATGCTGGTAACTGGTGGACGCCATGTCCCCACTGCCCGACGCAGATGGGTTCCGGGTGAGGCTGGAAGCCCTGGGAGAAGAGATTGCCCGAAAACCCTTCGCGCTCTTTGCGGTTAAATCAGCAGACATCCGCGTCCATCCGCGTTCATCTGTGTCCCAAGTTCAATGGACCCCGTCCTCTCCCTGCTGGCCCGCCTGCGGGCGGACCCCGAGGTGATGCGCAACGTGACGGCCTGGGAGCGGTTGCCGGCCCGGACGGCCCGTACCGCCCCCTGGCCCTCCGCCCTGGACCTCCGGCTGGTAGCGGCCGCGCGCGGCGCGGGCATAGAGACCCCGTACACCCACCAGGCCGAGGCCATCGCCGCCGCGCTGGACGGCCACAACGTCGTCCTGGCAACGGCTGCCGCCTCCGGCAAATCCCTGGCCATTCATCTCCCCGTCCTGCAAACCCTCCTGACCGACCCGACGGCCACCGCCCTCTACCTCTTCCCCACCAAAGCCCTGGCCCACGACCAACTGGCAGCCCTCCAGCCGCTGCTCAATCCCCAAAAACGCAGTTGTCTTCCGGGTGCTCAGGCCACAGGTGCAGGGGCAAGCCCCGCCCCTCCGTTGCCCATCATCGCCGCCGCCTATGACGGCGACACCCCCACCAGCCAGCGGACCGCCATCCGCCAGAGGGCGCGCCTGCTGGTGACCAACCCGGATATGCTCCACCTGGGCATCCTTCCCTACCACACCCGTTGGGCCCGCTTCCTCTCCGGCCTGCGCTGGGTCGTCCTGGACGAACTCCACGTCTACCACGGGGTGTTTGGGAGCCACGTCGCCAACGTCCTGCGGCGACTGCGCCGGGTCTGCCGCTTCTACGGCGCCGACCCCCGTTTCCTCTGCGCCTCCGCCACCATTGCCAACCCTCGGAGACTGGCAGAACGGCTGCTGGAGACGGAGGTCTATCCGGTAGTGGAGGACGGGGCGCCGCGTGGGGAGAAGCACGTCCTCATCTACAACCCACCGTTGATAGAGCCGGCGCTGGGCCTCCGCCGTCCGCTTCTTCTGGCCGCGCTGGACCTGGCCGACCGCATCCTTCCGGCGGACCTGCAGACCATCTTCTTTGCCCGCTCCCGGTTGAGCACCGAAGTCCTTCTGGGCTACTTGCGGGAACGGGCCCCCGCGTGGGGGCAAGACCCCGCCGCCATCCGGGGCTACCGGGGCGGCTACCTGCCCTCCCAGCGGCGGGAGATTGAGCAGGGCCTGCGAGAAGGGACGGTCCGGGCCGTCGTCGCCACCAACGCGCTGGAACTGGGCGTGGACATCGGGCAGATGACGGCCTGTGTCATGGTCGGCTATCCCGGCTCCGTCGCCAGCACCTGGCAGCAGGCCGGCCGGGCCGGACGCCGGGCCGGCGCGTCGCTGGTCGTCCTGATTGCCGGTTCCTCGCCGCTGGACCAGTACCTGGCAACCCATCCGGAGTTCCTCTTCGGCCGACCGGTGGAGGAAGCCCACCTCAATCCCGATAATCCGGCCATCCTGACCGACCACATCGCCTGCGCCGCGTACGAGTTGCCCTTTGAGAGAGGAGAGTCCTTTGGAGCCCTGCCGAATGTGGAGGAGTGGCTCCGTCTCCTGGAGGAGACAGGCGACCTGCACCGTTCCGACGGGCGGTACACGTGGGTCGGGGAGGGGGAACCGGCGCGGGCGGTCAACCTGCGCACCAGTACCCCCGATGTGGTGGTCATTCAGGACATCAGCGCCGACCCGCCGCAAGTCGTCGGCGAAATAGACCGCGCCAGCGCGCCCCTACTGGTCTATCCGGGCGCCATCTACCTGCACGAGGCCGATATGTACCGGGTGGAGGACCTGGACTGGGAGGCGGGGCTGGCGCAGGTGCGGGCAGTGGAAGTGGACTACTATACCCGCGCCAGCGCGACGACGGAGGTCCAGATTCTGGAGACGTTGGGTAGCGCCGGCCACCGGGCCGGTGTGGACTGGGCGGTCTCCTGGGGCGCTGTAGAGGTCACCCGCCGCGTCACCCGTTACCGGCAGATTCGCCGCTACACCCACGAAGTACTGGGCTGGGGGGAAGTGGACCTGCCGGAGGGGCGAATGGAGACGGTGGGGGTCTGGATAGACCTGGGGCCGGAACTGGTGGAGCGGTTGCAGGAGGAGCGGGTGCTCCGCCCACCCACCGACTACGGCCCAGACTGGCCCGCGCAGCGGGCGGCGGCGCTGGCCCGGGATGGCTTCCGTTGCCGCCACTGCGGGGCGCCGGAGCGGGAGGGGCATCCGCTGGAGGTCCACCACCTGGTTCCCTTCGCCTTCTTCGGCTACGTTCCGGGGAAGAACGACTTTTACCGTCTGGCGAACCGGCTGGAGAACCTCATTACCCTCTGTCTGGCCTGCCACCCGCGGG
>DAOTWK010000098.1:0-2030 GCA_034435815.1 Anaerolineae bacterium
ACCGGGGGGCGGATGATTATATGACCAAGCCCTTTCATCCCGCTGAACTGGTCGCTCGGGTTCAGGCAATGATGCGTCGCGCCCGCCTGTACACGGCTCCCCAAAGGTTGATGCGCTTTCGGGGTGGCGAACTGGTCATCAATCGCGACCTGAGACGAGTCTTTCTCCGCGGGGAGGAGGTCCTCCTCAGCCCACTGGAGTACAATTTGCTCGCTTTTCTGGCCGAACGGGCGGGACACGTCTTGCCCCCAGAAACCATCTATCAAGCCGTCTGGGGACCGAATGGCGATGCAGACCTCAATCAGGTGAAATGGTATATCTGGCGGCTTCGGCAGAAGATAGAGACCGATCCCCGAAATCCCCGGTTCATCTGTACAGACCGGGGCCGGGGATACTAT
The DNA here is from genome assembly GCA_034435815.1 of Anaerolineae bacterium. GTDB lineage: Bacteria > Chloroflexota > Anaerolineae > B4-G1 > DUEL01 > SpSt-77. The sequence continues at coordinate 399 of DAOTWK010000098.1, forward strand.
TTTGCCCCTGATTGATTCCCTATCTCCGATCTACAACCGAATTCAAACCTTCCGGTAGTATAATTAGAATTAGCCAGCAAACGGTTTTTTAAAAACCGCAGAGAGCGCAAAGAAACGAAAAAATCTTCGCGTCCTTTGCGCTCTTTGCGGTTTGTCTTATACCGAACTCCCTCGTTTGACCAACCGATTCGTCCGGAATAAAATGCAATTCATGAGGCCCCAAATGGCTCAAAAGCGGATGTTGTACTGGCTGGCCGGATGCGGGATCGTCGTTACCCTGTTGCTCCTCGGCGGGATGACCATTGGGCTGCCCGTCACTGCCGGCTTTACGCCCACGCCCACCGAGACCCCTACACCCACTCCCACTCCTACCGAGACCCCTACGCCCATTCCACCCCCGCCGACTCCGCCCGCGCCTCTCCCACCCCCGGAGACCCCGACGTCCACTCCGGCCCCTCTGCTCCCGGAAGTGGGAGGCCGTCTGGAGGTCCCTGCCTGGCCTCTTTTGGTCCTGGGCATCATAGCCCTGCTGGCAGGGTGGATAGGGATGAGAGATACGAAACGGGAAGTGTGAAACGGGCTACGCTTGAGCCCGAGGGAGGGTCCAATGCATCGTTCCTGGTTTTCTCTATGGACGCTCTTATCCCTGGTTTTGAATCTGGTTGCGCCCCTGGGGGCCTCTGCAGCGCCCGCCGTTCCGGCAACGGACACCGCAAGCCGGGAAGTGCATCTTGTGCCCGCGTGGTTTACCGCTGCCCCGGCGACCCGAATCACGGAGCACGGAGCGCTTCCTGCGTGGTTTTCTGCTGCCCAGGTGCCCCACAGTACGGAGTACGGAGTACCTCCCGCCTGGCTCTCCGCCCCCCTACCTGCTACCGACTACCGACCACCGGCTAATCCCTACCTGCTACCGACTGATCACCACACCATCCACCCCTCCGCCGTCACCGTCACCGGCCCCGGTGCGCCCATCAATAACTGCGACGTCGTCACCTTCACCATCGTCGCCGCCAACGACGCCTTCACCACCACCGGGGTCATCATTACCAGCACGATGCCCGCCGGCTTCAGCCCCACCCAGCAGGTCTTTAACGTGGGCACCGTCGGCCCCAACCAGGTCATCACCCGCCACGCCGTCTTCTCCGCCACCTGCGACGCCGTTTCCGGCCAGAACACCGTCATCCTGACCCAGGACGGATACCCTCCCATTGTCCGCTACACCGACTTTGTGGTCAACCCCGGCGCCATTACTGTCCGCAAGGACCCGGCAGTCATCAAAGCAGCGCCGGGCGAAGTCGTCACCTGGACCGTCTACGTGGAGAATACCGGCTACGGCGCCGTCTCCAACGTGGTGGTGACCGATGTACTGGGCAGTGGGTTGCAATACGTCGCCGGCATCACCTCCACCTCCTACGTCTCCCTCGCCGTAGGCCAGGTGGTCACCTTCCCCATTGCCGCCCGCGTCGTCGGCTGCTCCGGCCTGGAAAACGTCGTCACCGCTACCTGGGGCTGCCCCGGCCAGATGTGCCTGACGCCGCAGACCGCCAAGGGGGCGGTGGACCTGGCGATGATCAACCCCGATCTGGACTTTACCCTTCCCACCTTCGACGTGCCCTACTGTGCCGGTTCGGG
>DAOTWK010000099.1:0-17249 GCA_034435815.1 Anaerolineae bacterium
GCAACACGGATGTTCAGCTTGTTTACAAATTCCTGAGCGGTCTTAAGAAGCCCCATCCGGTCCAGCCAGAACCACAAACGGGTATGTCGGTCCAGCGAAGGGAGCACAATATTTTCCAGCACGGATAGCTGGAGGACCAACCCGTGATTGCTGCGGTCTTCGGGCACAAATCCGATACCGGCTGCGAGTGCATCCCTGGGAGATTCAATGGACACGGGTTTACCTTCAATCAAAATTTCACCAGCATCTCTGGGATCGGCGCCGAAAATCATCCGGACGGTCTCTGTGCGACCGGCACCCACCAGACCAGCAAAGCCCAGAATCTCTCCCCGACGCAGGTTGAAACTCACATTTTCCACCACGCCGCGTCGAGTCAATCCACGTACCTCCAGAAGTGGCGGGCCGATTTCTGCCTTTTGTTTGTGGAAGAGGTCCCCTACTTCACGGCCGACCATCAACTGGATGACCTTCTCCGGAGTAGCCTCCTGGATTGGCATACTACCAACCCGGGCGCCGTCCCGTAATACAACAACCCGGTCTGCGATACGAAAGATTTCCTCCAGCCTGTGGGTGATGAAGATGACTCCAATTCTCTGCTGCTTCAGGGTGCGGATAACCTCAAACAGTTTCTCTACCTCATCTTCGCCCAGAGCGGAGGTCGGCTCGTCCATAATGATGATACGGGCATCCACCGCCAGAGCTTTGGCGATTTCCACCATCTGCCGCTCAGCCACTGAGAGGTTGCGGACCAAGGTGGAGGCCAAGATGCGCGCGCCAATTCGGTCCAGAAGTTTCTGGGCCTCCTGCTCCATCCGGCGACGGTCCACAAACAGACGCCCGGGGCCGGGCCGGCGGGGCTCGCGGCCTAAGAAAATATTAGCGGCCGCGCTGAGATTGGGAGATAAATTGAACTCCTGGTAAATAATCGCAATGCCCAACTGCTGGGCATGGCGGGGGCCGGTGATTTCCACTTCCCGACCGTCTACGAAAATCCGCCCGGCGTCTTTGCGATAAGCCCCAGAAAGGATTTTCATCAGGGTGGACTTGCCCGCGCCGTTTTCGCCTACCAGAGCCAGTACCTCCCCGGGGGCTAACTCCAGGTCCACGTTGGAGAGAGCCTGCACGCCCGGGAAGGCTTTGGAAACTCCTTCCACACGGAGGATCAGATTTTGTTCGCTCAACGCTGTCCTCCCTTACGCTGGTCTGGAGAACCACTTCTTCAGAAAGTCAAAGTCGCCCCCCCGGCGCAGTGTGTCGTAAACGACAGCGATGACCAGGACCATTCCCAGAATCACATCCTGGATGTAGGAGGAGATGTTCAGCACCACCATGCCGTTCTGCATAACGCCCATAATGGCAGCCCCCAGGATGGCGCCGAGAACGGTGCCCTCACCTCCCTTCAAGCTCGTGCCGCCGATGACCGCTGCCGCAATGGCCCACAACTCATACGCGCTGCCCACCACCGGGGTTCCCTGGCCCAGCCGGGATGCCAGGATGACACCCGTCAGCGCAGCCAGGAACCCGCTGGTCGCGTAGCAAAAAATGCGCACCCGGTCCACATTCACGCCGGAGAGCCGTGCGGCCTCTATATTGCCGCCCACCGCATAAATCCGATAGCCCAGCGGAGTGTGGTTGAGAATAATATAGACAATGGTCGCGATGAACAGCAAAATCACAAACGAGATAGGAATCGCGCCAAACAACCCTCCCCCCTGCAATCCGAAAAGCCTTGCCAGGTCTCCCTGCCCCAGGATGAGGAACGGATGCCCGGAATCAAAGACTTGGGGATACCCCCGGGTGATGTTCGCTGCCAGCCCTCGAGCCATCAGATAGGTCCCCAGTGTGATGATGAAGGGCGGTATCTTCAATTTGGTGACGAATGTGCCATGCCAGATTCCGACCAGCGTGCCCACGGCAAGCGTGATCAAAATGGCGGGGATAACCCCGATGGGTGGTATGCTCCCCACCCCTTTGAGCATCATCCAAGCCGTGATGACACCGGTGAATGCCAGCATAGAGCCCACGCTTAGATCAATCCCTCCCGTGATGATGACCAGGACTTCACCGATGGCCAGCATACCGAACGTGGCGATGAACCGCATGATTACTGCCAGATTCGCTGGCTGCACAAAAATATCTGGGCGCCTCCAATAGAAGTACAGGCCAAGCAGAATGAGAGCAACCAGCACGTTAACTTCGCGAAAGCGTCCCAATCGGGCCAGGAATGAATATTTCTCCGTACGTGAGCCGGCTTTTGTCATCTTCTTCCTCCAGGAATCCGGGATAAGAAAACATCTCGGCAGTTGGAGAGTTACAGCATCGGGAGCGTCGGTTCCCGAAGTATCTCATCCAGCACCAGTGCAACGGCCCCCATCACGCATGCATCCACCCCGTGGGCAGAGGTCGTAATGGTGAGGGCCTTCCGGGGTTGCGGCAGGGCATGCACCTGTACGGTCTCTTCAATTACTGGGAGCAGGAAGGAGCCTGCCAGGCTCAGGACCCCTCCCAGAACCACCATCTCCGGGTTAAAGGCGTTCACCAGATTGCTGATGCCGACGCCCAGGTAGGTCCCTACCTCCTCCAGGGCTGTCCGCGCGATCGGGTCGCCGGACTGGGCAGCCTGGACCACTATACTCACATCTATCCGATCCAGATCGTTTTCAATCAATGCAAGGATGGAACTTTGCTCGCCGCTCTCCAGTGCTCTCCTCACGCGGCGAGCAATCGCACGCGGCCCGACCAGGGTTTCCCAACATCCACGTTTTCCACAACCACACCATTCGCCATGGGGGTCCACCGTCATATGTCCGACCTCGCCCGCGTAGCCATTGCTACCGCGGAAGAGCTTGCCTTTGATGATGATGCCGCCTCCCAACCCAACACCAGCACTCAGATAGATCAAGTTCTGGACTCCCCGGGCATTCCCAAAGTAATACTCGCCCAGTGCGGCAGCGTTCGCTTCGTTCTCTACAAAAACGGGGAGGCCAAAACGTTGGGCCCACATTTGCCGGAGCGGAACATCGTACCAGCGCAGGTTGGGGGCAAAAACCAGGGTGCCTTGCTGAATATCCACCAGGCCAGGTACGCCAAGACCAATGCCCAGTGGCAGCAACCCTTGCTCTTTACCAATCGTCAGGGCTTCCTGAATAATCTCTTCGGCCTGTCCAATAATGATGTCCTGTTTCTCTTCGGGGTTGGTGGCGACCCTCTTGCGCCAGAGAACCCGGGCAACAAAATCGGTCAGGATCGCGGAAATAAAATCAACACCAATTTCCACGCCGACGGCACAACCGCCGTTCGGATTCAGTTCCAGCAATATGCCCGGACGCCCTGTTCGGGTAGAGGGCTGAAGTCCTATTTCCCGCACAAGGGTCTTCTCCAGCAAACTGTTGACGATACTGGAAACTGTACTGCGGTTCAGTCCAGTAGCCATAGAGAGAGCGGCGCGCGAAAGGGGACCACTCGTTCGGAGGCACTCCATAATGAGTGAGGTGTTCAGCTTGCGGACAAGGATCTGATCAGCGGTCGTGGAATACCGGGTCAAGAGGCTTCACCGCGCAATTTAGTTTGTTGCAGCGACAAACAAATTATACTCCGAAAAAACCTTACTTGTCAAGAGGTCCGAGAAAATTTCAGGAACGTTTTAGCCACCTGACCGTTTTCCCGCCCAGGTCATGGCGAAGGCGCAGAGCGCCCGAAGTAATCTCCAGTACGCCCTCAGAGAGGTTGATCCGCCCCCGGCTTCGGCTTCGTCTCGCAGCGAGGGGCTTCGGAGGCTCGCCATGACGCCCTGGAACGGGCCGCCGGAAGCGAGGCAGCAGAAGTGTCTGGTAGTTGGAGGAACGTTCACTCCATGGCCAGTGAAGAAGGGGGGATCGGGCGGCGGCCTGCTGCCGCCGCCAAAGCCCCTCTTACCCTACCCCTCTCCCGCCGCTGAAGGTGAGCCCCGAGAAGGACAGGGAAAGGAGATGAGGTAAGGGCCACAGACCAAATTAGGAGACGTTGTCATCACCCCTTCGCCCCGTGGAGCAGAAAGCAGTAGTGCCTCAGTCAGAAGGAGTGGTTCGTAGTCAGCCACAAAGCGAAGCGGAGCGGCCTTTGACCGCTGCAAAACGCCCGATTTCTACCCCAAACGGCGCCCCACGTCCGGACGTTTACGTCCGAGTCTCCAACGCCCACCCAATACCCGCCGCGGTTTTCTGCAGCGCTCCCCCGAAAGCGGCAAATGGCCGGAAGTCGCAGCAACCATCGTCTTATCCGAAGACCCTCACCTGACTGAAAAAGATTTTGGCACGGGCGACGTCTGTGGGCTCTCCTGCAACCTCAAGTGCGCCCGTCAGCGGGAGGTCGCGGGAGGAACGGCCGATCATAATATCAATGGTTCCCGGCCAGACCATATAGCGCCCGGACTCATCATACAGGCCCAGTTGATGGGTGTGCAGGGTGAAGACAACCGTCTTTCGCTCCCCCGGCTGAAGGTGCACTCGCTGGAATCCCTTCAGTTCCTTGATGGGGCGCGGGTCGGGCGCATCCCGATGACGCACATACAATTGCACCACTTCATCGCCGGCTCGGGGGCCTGTGTTGACCACATCCACGCTGACGGTGACCTCGTTTCCTACCTCTACCCTCTCCGGGGCAATGCGCAGGTTCTCCAGCGCGAACGTGGTGTAACTCAGGCCGTATCCGAAGGGGAACAAGGGCTCCCCTTTAAAGTACCGGTAGGTTCGCCCTTCCATCCGATAGTCCTCAAAGGGCGGCAGGTCCTCCACTGAGCGGTAGAAAGTAACGGGCAACCGTCCACCGGGGTTGTAATCGCCGAAGAGGACATCGGCAATGGCCTCGCCGCCCATTTCCCCGGGATACCAGGCCTCCAGGATGGCCGGGATGTGTTCGGCCGCCCAGTTCACTGCCAACGCGCTCCCGCCTAACAACACCAGCACCACTGGCTTCCCCAAGGCATAGAGTCGCCGGAGCAACCTTTCCTGCGACTCGGGCAGGCCGATCTCCGTCCGGTCGCCGCCGACGAAGCCGTCCACATCCACCGGCATCTCCTCTCCCTCCAGCGCGGGGGAAAGCCCCATCACAGCGATAATCACATCTGCCTTTGATGCGACCTCCAGCGCCTGGGCGGCATAGTCCACACCCGGAGGTGACCAGAGCAGTTGGACCTGCGGGTCCAGCCCCTGGCTGACATACTCCAACCGGAGTGAGTAGAACCGTCCCGCCTCCAGGTACACTTCCCTGGTGTCCAGAATGGGAAGATGAATTCCCCTGTAGGACGAAATCCGCTGGCCGTCCAGATACAGCCGGTACTCGCTGAGGCCGTTGACACCGATTCGGTAGGTTCCGCTCACTGGTGGCACGAGATACCCCGTCCATCGCACCGCGAACTGGTCTCCCCACCGTCCGGTCAGCGGGGTTGTGCCCGCCCAGATGAAATCCACCTGGCGGTCCACCCGACGCAACGCGGGCTCTCCTGAGAAATCCGCATTGTTATAGTACTCCGCCGTCAGGCCTCTTTCCTGCGCATTTCCCTCGGCTGGATACAGGCAGTTGGAGGGAATCACCTCCATCGGAGCAATCCCATCCACAATCTCGCATCCAGGGGCGTAGTATAGCCGGGTGGTGGAGGCGATCTTCCGTCGGATGCCCTCCAGTGGGGTCACGGCCTTCGCGGGCGTGCCGTTATAATTCCCCAGCAACACCCGCAGGTCATCGGCATTGGGGCCGATGACAGCGATAGCCCCAATGTTCCTGGGCAGAGGGAGAAGATTCCCCTCGTTCTTGAGCAGGACAATGGACTCCCGCGCTGCCTGAAGCGCCAGTTCGCGGTGCTGGGGAGATGCGACAACCTCGTAGGGGATACGGGTGTAAGGGACCTGCTCAGGAGGATCAAACATTCCCAACCGAAAACGGGCGATGAAAAGCCGGCGGAGTGCCTGGTCAATCGCTTCTTCGGAGATCAGCCCTTTCTTCACAGCGTCCAGAAGGGCGTAGTAGATACCGCCGCACTCCAGGTCACATCCGGCCTTCACCGCCATGGCAGCGGCCTCCTCCGGTGTTGCAACCACCTGATGCTGGGCGTAGATGTCGTGGATGGCCCCGCAGTCGGATACCACGTACCCGTCAAATCCCCATTCCTGGCGGAGAATCCGTTCCAGAAGTGTCGGGCTGGCACAGCAGGGCTCGCCGTTCACGCGGTTGTAGGCCCCCATCACCGAGCCCGCCTTCGCTTCCTTGACACATGCCTCAAAGGCAAACAGGTAGGTCTCCCTCAGATCCCGCTCGTTCACACGGGCATCAAACTGATGCCGTTTGGGCTCCGGGCCGCTATGAACGGCGAAATGTTTGGGGGTGGCGACCAGTTTGAGATAGTGCGAGTCGTCCCCCTGAAGCCCCTTCACAAAGGCCACTCCCATCCGGGCCGTCAGGTAGGGGTCTTCCCCATAAGTTTCCTGGCCCCGGCCCCAACGGGGGTCGCGGAAGATATTAATGGTGGGAGACCAGAAGGTCAGACCCGCGTAGATGTCCCGGATTCCCTGCCGGACGGCCTGGTGATGTTTGGCCCGCGCCTCGTCGGAGATAGCAGTCGCGACCCGCAGGAGCAGGTCTGGGTCCCAGGTAGCCGCCAGTCCGATGGCTTGGGGAAAGACGGTCGCCAGACCGGCCCGGGCCACCCCGTGAAGGCATTCGTTCCACCAGTTGTAGGGGGGGATCCCGAGCCGCTCTATGGCAGCGGCGTCAAAGACCATCTGAGAGACCTTTTCTTCCAGGGTCATCTGGGAGATCAGCGCATCCACACGTTCTGCAAGAGACGATGATTTCTGGGGCACGATATAGACCTCCAGTTAGAGTGTGATGTATTTATAGCATCGGACCAGCACGCCGTCTACCTCCACATACCCGGGCATCGCAGTGCGGCAAACTTCCATCACATCCGGGCATCTCCCGGCAAATTTGCAGCCTGCTCGCAGATACTCCTGATATTCCGTTTCGGTCAGCGCGATTTTCTTGCCCCATCGCTTGCCGGGATCAGCTTCGGGGATGGACTCGCGCAGCAATCTGGTATATGGGTGCAGAGGCTCCACCAATACTTTCTCCACAGGGCCCATCTCCACGATGTTTCCCCGGAACATAATGGCTATCCGGTCGCCCACGTAGTAGGCCGTTGCCAGGTCGTGTGTGATGTACAACACGCTCACGCCCATCTCTTCCTTCAGTTTCTTGAAAAGATTCACCACCGACATCCTCAAAGAGGCATCCACCATAGACACCGGTTCATCCGCGATCAGCAGTTTCGGGTCCGTCAGCAGGGCCCGGGCGATGGAAATCCGCTGCAATTGTCCACCCGAGAATTCGCTGGGGTATTTGCCAGCAAACTCCTCGTAGGAAAGACCCACCGCCCGCAACTTTCCATCTATTAATCGGACTGCCTCTTCCCTTGCGCGTGCCAGCCGATAATTCTGGAGCGTTTCAAAGAAATACTGCTCCACCGTCCTCAATGGATTGAACGTCCCGAAGGGGTCCTGGAAGATGGCCTGTACGCCCTCCGTAAACCACACCTTCTCATTTTTCGCGCCCCGCCTGCCGCTGTAGATGATTGTTCCGGAGGTCGGCTCCTCAAAACCCAGAATGATTCTAGCGATGGTCGTCTTTCCACAACCACTCTCGCCAGCCAAGGTGAAAATCTCTGCCGGGCGGATGTGGAACGATACATCATCCACCGCCCGAATCCGGATTCGGGAGAGCAGACTTCCTAAAGTAAAGACCTTGGTCAGGTGTTCTACTTCCAGGAGTTTTTCCATCCTCACCGTTCTCCCATCAGCCAGCAGGCGACTTTGTGTTGAGCAACCGGCTCAAAGAAGCCCGGTGTCTGCTCCCTGCAAATCGGGCGGGTATGGGGGCATCTGGGATGAAAGGAGCAGCCGCTCGGGGGGGTAATCAGAGATGGCGGACTTCCAGGTACGCTTTCCCGCGTCCCTTTATCTCCGAACCGCGGCAAAGAGTTGATCAGGTACCGGGTATACGGGTGGAGTGGGTTCCCGAAGATTTCTTCCACACTTGCTTCCTCCACGATTTTTCCGGCATACATAATGCCAATCCGGTCAGCGACGTTTGCCTGAACACCCATATCGTGGGTCACCAGGATGATGGTGTTGCCCAGATTTTCCTGGATGTTCTTGAGGAGTTGGATCACTCCCCTCTGAACCACGACGTCCAGCGCGGTGGTGGGTTCGTCGGCAATCATGATGCGGGGCTTCAGGAGCGCGGCCAGGGCAATCGTCACTCGCTGGCGCATCCCACCAGATAGCTGGTGGGGGTATGCTTCCAGAACTGTCGGGGGGAGACCCAGCGCCGCGATGTGCTCTTTCGCCATTTCAAAGATTTCATCTCTCGTCTTGCCCCGCACATGGCTTTCCAGGAAGTCACGATAAGTCTCTTTTACCTTGATGACCGGATTGAGTACGCTCATGGAGCCCTGGGGAACATAGGAGATGTACTCCCACCGCAGCCTCTTCATCTCTTCTGGAGGGAGGGAAAGGACATCCACATCGTTCCCATTCACACGATAATAGAGCTTTCCCCCCATCAGCCGCAGCGGAGGGTCAAATGCGCCATAGAGGGCCTTCAACAGAGTGGTCTTTCCGCATCCGCTTTCGCCTGCAATGCCGTACACCTCGTTCTCATAAACCTCCAGGGTAACCATATCTACCGCTTTCACGACTCTGCGGGTTCCAAACATATCCAGCACGTAAAAAGCCTGGAGTTGTTCAGCGCGAAGAATAGTCCTCTTCATTGCTTCCTCACTGTGCTCCGACCCGTTGGAGCCGCGTCCGGGGGTCCAGATATTCACTGATGCTCACTGACAGCCAGTACAGGGCCACGAAGAGCAAAACGGCCAAGACGACCGGTGTCAGGATCCACCACCAGTATCCCAGAAACATAGCCTGATAACTGATCGCCCATTGGAGCATTGTCCCCAGCGTCGGGATGTCCATGTTCACCAGGCCGAGAATGGCAAGGGTTATCTCCATCCCGATAGCCCAGGACATATTGTTGATCAGAGTGGAGAATACCAGGGGGGTCGCGAAGGGCATATACTCCTTCAGAACCAGGTGCAGAGTACCTGTTCCGGAAAGGACCGCGGTCTGGGTGAACTCCCGTTCCCGCAGGCTCAGGATTTGTGACCGGATCAAACGGGCATCCCAGGCCCATCCGAAGACAGCCAGCAGCAGCCCCAGCGTCACGAGATTCATCATCTGCCGGACCAGCATCGCCAGCATCACGATGATCAGGAAGAGGGGAATTACCAGGAAACTGTCACTCACGAACATCAGGATTCTGTCGGTGAGCCCACCCTTGTAGCCCGCGACCATTCCCACGATGACCGCGATCATCCGGGAGACCACCCCTGCGATGACCGAAATGATGAGCGAGTTGCGTACCGCAAAGGCGGCCTGCCAAAACACGTCCTGCCCTTTGGAACTGGTCCCCAGCAGATACTTCCAGGAAGGCTTCAAATCTCTGGGAACGACTCCCCATAAGGTAGGGTCATAAGGCGAGAAAACTGTGAGGAACGCCAAGAAAAGGAGCAGGCAGAGGACACAGAAACTCAACACAAATCGGTAGTCCTTGAAGAGGTCTCTGAGTATCTTCACAGCGTCTATGCTCCTTACCGATATCTCACCCGGGGATCAAAGAGGGGATACAGCAGGTCAAGGACCAGAATGGCAGTGGTGATCGCCACGATGGAGAGAATGGTGATTCCCATAATCAGGTTATAGTCCCCGGTAATGACAGCATTATACAGCAAGGTGCCCAGGCCCGGGTAAGAGAAAACGATTTCTGTGATCAGCGCTCCACTGAAAATCTGGCCGAGCGCCAATCCCAACGCAGTAACCTGCGGCAGCATAGCATTCCGGATCACATACTTGGAGACGATAATGCTTTCTTTGACGCCGCCCAGTTTGGCATACTGGACGAAGCTTTCGGCATTGACGTTCTGCACGATCAGTTTCATTGTCTGGAACCACAAGGTTCCGCCGAGAATGGTCAGTGAGAGAGCAGGCAGGAAAGCATGCCGGAGCACACTCCTGATATACGGCCAGGTAAATTCGGGGCTTCTACCAATCTCTGCCCCGCCGGCAATGGGAAACAGGCGAATCACATAACCCAACAGAAGAAGCAGGGTAAAAGAAAAGATGTAATACGGCAAAGGCCGAATGATCATGGCGATGACGTCCAGGGCTTGCGCCCAACGTCTTCGGGAAAAGTAGCCAGCCAGTCCGCCGATAATATTGCCTCCCACCCAACTGATCAGTGTGGTCGTCAGCAACAGGCCGACCGTCCACGGCAACGCTCTCCCAACCAGCACACTGACCGGCGTCGGGAACTGGAAGAAAGAAACCCCGAAGTCTCCACGGAATAGCCGTTTCCATAGGCCGATATACTGGTCCACGATAGAGCCTTCCAGCCCGTACAATTCCTTCAGGTCTTGGACAAACTCGTCCACGGTCGCGGGGTCCAGATAGGCGCCCTGCGACCGGATCTGGGCAATGGTGTGCGCGATCGGGTCCGTGGGTGTCAGGCGGGGGATGATAAACACTGCGGTGACCCCGAGGAAAATCACCAGCACGTACTGAATCAATCGGGGAATCAGATACCGTCGGATAAACGCCATTCTGGTCTCCTTCGCGCTTGCTCTGTCCCAAAAGTGCCCTTGGGCGGGCATAATACCCGCCCAAGGGCTTCGGCCCGGGCCGAGGGGTTAATTCCCCGTCGGCTGCAGGAACGGAGTCATGTACTTGAAGGGGCCCCAGTGGGTGTAAGGCTGGGTATAGGGATTCTCCGCTCCCGGCCAGTTGGTCCAGTAGTACTCATCCCAGGAGACGAAGCCGATGTAGCCGAAGGTGGGGATGCCCGGCATGTTCTGGACCAGAATCTTCAACCCCTCGGTGCCGACGGCGACGACCCGCTCCGTATTGGTGGGATCGGTCTCCCGCAGACGCTTGAGCACATCATCCATCTCCGGGGAGGACCAGCGGGAGGTGTGGCCCTGGGTCATCTCGCCGATCGGCTTGACGTAGGCCGAGTTGAAGACGTCCAGCACCCGGAAGAGGTCCGCGCCAGCGCCCCACGGCTCAAAGGCCGGCCAGTTGCCCGAGACGTCGTACTCGCCGTACTGAGTCAGCGACGAGACGTTGTCCGAGGGGACGTGCACGGCGTCAATGCCGAACTTCTTCCACTGTTGGACCGCCGCCGCTGCGTTCTTGTACTCCAGGTGAGACATATCGGAGCGGCTGATGACCTCAATCCGCCAGGGCTTGCCGTTCGGCAGCCGCCATTTGCCGTCCGCATCCCGAGAGAAGCCGTTCTTGATGAGCAGTTTCTCGGCGACGTCGGGGGCATACTTGTACCAGCCGAGCCCAAAGGCCTGGGCGATGAACGCCGGGTCATCGGAGACGACATAACCCCGAGACTTCACGTACTCCACTAAGCGGGCCGGGGCCTCGGGGTCATACGGCTTGAAGGTCTCGCCGTTGCCCAGGTCCAGCGTGAACTCCTTCAGCCAGTCCTGCATCGGCTTGATGTAGTAATCGGGGTAGGGGCCGAGGGAGGGGACATGGACCGGGCTCATCGTCGCCGTACCGTCCACGGCCTGGGCCTCGTACTCCACGATGTCAATGGCCAGAAGCAGCGCCCAGCGTACCTCGGGGTTGTCGTACGGGGCTTTGGCCGTGTTGAAGGTGAGGCCCGTGAGGCAGGGGTCGTTGTTCACAACCCAGGGGAAAGTCGGCTGGTAGGCGCGGTTCGTCTTGCCCTGAGCCAAGGCCGCCTTGAGGCCCTCCGCCGAGAGGTCCACGGCGTCCAACTGGTGGGTCAACTGGGCCAGAATCTTGGCACCCTCGTTGGCGAAAGCCTGGAAGACGATGTACTTGGGCTTCGGTTCGCCGAAGAGGATGCCCGTGGGGCTCTTGTCCCAGTCCTCCCGCTTCTCCCACACGGTCCAGTAGCCAGATGGGTCGTAACTGTGCAGTTTGTAGGGCCCGGTCCCCACCGGTGGGTTGAACTTGAACTTCACCGGATCGTCCACCTTCTCAAAGATATGCTTGGGCATAATCCAGGTGCTGCCCCAGCGGTCCAGGAAGGTGGTGTGGAACCGGGAGTTGGGCTGCTTCAGTTTGAACACGACCGTGTAGTCGTCGGGGGCCGAGACGCTCTCCACGTTCTCCACGAAGAAGGAGTGGGCGTTGAAGCCTTCGTACTTCATGAGCGTCTCCACCGTGAAGACCACGTCGGCCGCCGTGAACGGCTCGCCGTCGCTCCACGTGACCCCCTTGCGGAGCGGGATGGTCACCTGGGTGAAGTTCTCGTTGTAGACCGGGTCCCCGTCGGCCAGACCGTTGATGATCTTGCCGGTGGCGAAGTCCACGGACCACAGCGGCTCGTTCATCAACTGCTGCATGCCCCGGTCGCGCCACTTCCAGCCGACCCATTCGTTGAAGTCGTCCGGGTTCGCGACCCGTCCGGTCAATTGGGCCGCGATGAGCGTCTCGCTGCGGGGAAGGATGCCCAGGACGTCGGGGGCCTTCTCCTTGGTGACAGGGGCCGGCGTGGCCGTCACAACAATCGGGGTTCCCTGAACGATGCGCGTGACCTCCACCGGGGCCATTGTGGGCGTGGGCCCGCAGGCGACCAGAAGGCTCAGGGCCGCCAGCAGGCTGGCGATGAGGAGAATGGATTTGCTACGCATGGGGTCTTCCCTCCTTCACTTGCTTTGAGAGGACAATATGGTATACTACAATACTATGTGGGGATTCCGGTCCCCACAGGCTGGGGTGCAGGTCTTCTTTCTCCGGGCGCACGGGCGAAGACCTGCACTTTTTGTTTTTTTCCCGAATTGGCGATTCTTTATCACCCCCTTTCTTTGAACAGTTATTGGCAGTAACGTTACCGGAAACGATACCGAACAACCCTGAAAAGAACCCCTTTTATCTCCTGAAGAGACTTCCAGGGCCTTATACGCCGGTTTTCAACCTCCGTCCTGATCCGAGGAGTGTTTATGGAAGAGCCCGACAGGAGTCTCGGATGATGAATTGGGTGGGAATCTCGCAAAGCAGGCCGTTCGGGGGTTCGCCCCGGATCAGGCCGACAAGGATTTGGGTTGCCATGTACCCCATTTTGTCAATGGATTGATCCACTGTAGTCAGCGCCGGACTAAAATAAGCGGCCTCGGGGATGTTGTCAAAACCGACGACGGAAAGGTCCCTGGGCACTTCCAGCCCCATCTGACGGGCTGCCTGGATCACGCCAATGGCTGTCTGGTCGTTGGCCGCAAAAATGGCAGTGGGTGGATTGAGCAAACGGAGTAACCTCTGGGCACCTATGAAGCCTGCCTCTTTGGTGAAGTCCCCGCCCTGGATCAATTCTGGGTCCAGTGGGATACCTGCCTTTTGCAGGCCATCCTGGTATCCCTGCAAGCGCTGGACAGCGCTCTTTAACTCGGGACGACCTCCAATAAAGCCAATCCGGCGGTGACCCAGCCCAATCAGGTATTCCATCACCGCCAGCGCCCCGGCATAATTGGTTGCAATGACCGCGTGGCATTCGGGCTCATCAATATTGGGGTCAATGACCACGACAGGTGAGGCGGTGGAGAAGGTGGTTGTAGCGGGGGTTACAACGATGACGCCGTCGGTAACGGTGTTGAGTAGGGAAACGTAGCGTCGTTCTCGGTCAGGGGGCGATTCTTTTCTGATGCCCCCGCTGGTGTACAGAATCAGATCGTAGCCGTGCTCTGCGATTGCCCGATTGATCCCTCGCATAATCTGGAAGGCGAAGGGGTCCTCCACATCGGGCATAATGAGGCCGATGACATTGGTTCGGCGGCTACGCATGCTCCTGGCTGCCAGGCTGGAAGTATAGCCCAGCTCCTCAATGACAGCCTGGACCCTCTGATAGGTCTCCGACGCGACGTCGTCTTTATTGTTCAGCACGCGAGAGACGGTGGATACCGACACTCCAGCCGCCCTGGCGACGTCCCGAATGGTAACATTGGTCCTGTTTTGGCCCATAGGCGACACCGTCCCCGCTGAGTGCTGATAGGTAACGATGCCGGTATCATTACCGGACATTTCTGGGGCGTTGTCAATACCTTCGCGCCGAAATCTGCCCACTTTTTGGCGAATCATTGCGATGTCGCAAAGGTACTCCTGTGAGGAGGAGAGCCGTGACCCCATTTGAGCAATCCGGTGGAACGGTGTATAATTCTCTGCAGCAACAAAACCGGCTGGATACACAAATGACGATCGTCTCCATTGTGGCATGCGAAGCCTACGATCCCGAGGCCGTTCGCCGAGCACTGGAAGTGGCGATGGCCCCATTGGGCGGTATGGGCCGCTTCGTCCAGCCTGGCATGCGGGTGCTCCTGAAGCCCAATCTCATTGCTCCGTTCCCCCTGGACCGTGCGGTCACCACTCACCCGACAGTCGTCCGCGCCGTCGCTGAGATGGTGCAGGAGGCCGGGGGCGAGGTGTGGATTGGCGATTCGCCTGCCGGTCCGATCCGAAACCCCGAATCCCTCTGGCGGCGGACCGGCATGACGGAGGTAGCAGCGGCGACGGGCGCGCGCCTGGTCCCCTTTGACGGCGCGGAGTGGCGTCACCTGCGGGGGCAGGATTATTTCATCGCCCGGCCCGTCTTCGCGGCCGACCTGGTCATTACCTTGCCCAAACTGAAGACCCACACGCTCACTCTCTACACCGGCGCGGTCAAAAATCTCTTCGGGACCATACCCGGGACCCGTAAGCGGGAGGTCCATTATCGGGCCCCTGCCGTCCCCGATTTCAGCCGGGCACTGGCGGATATCCTGGAACTGGTCCGACCGGGGCTGGCGATTATGGACGGGGTGATCGGGCAGGAGGGGAACGGCCCCGGCGCTGGGGGGACACCGCGCGCCTACGGCTGCCTGGCGGCATCGGCAGACTCGGTGGCGCTGGATGCGGTGCTCAGCCGGGCGATGGGCTGCCGTCCGGGCGAGGTCTTCCATTTGCAGGAGGCGGCTGCGCGCGGGCTTGGGGTCGGCGACCTGAAAGCGATAGAGGTGGTTGGCGACCGGCGGGTCTTGGATTTCGGCCCGGTCCGGCTGCCGGTTGTCCAGCGCGTCCTGCGGGTGCCGCTGCCAAGGTGGTTGGTGGCGCCGCTGCAGCGGGTCACATGGGTCCGTCCCCGCCTGACCGCCCCGGAGGACTGTGTGGGTTGCGAGCGCTGCGCCGAGGCCTGCCCCAAAGAAGCGATCACGCCCGGTCGCCCGCCTCGTTTCTGGCTGGACCAATGCGTCGGCTGTATGTGCTGCGCAGAAGTCTGCCCGCAGGGGGTCATTGCCCCCTACCGGAGCGCTCTGGCCCGCCTGCTGGGGCTCAGGTAGGGGGATGGGGCTTTGGGGGCGGCGGCCGGAGGCCGCCGCCCCCAAAGCCCCACCACTCCCCCCTTCTCTGAACTTGTGTTTCTGTATCGTGATTTGAGGCAAATCTCCCAATGTACGAAGAACTGGAGCGAGTTTATCAGGCCATTCTGGATGCTCTACGCGCGGGGAAGCCCGCCGCCGTGGCAACGGTGGTGGAAGTGGGCGGGTCGGCCCCGAGGGGCGCAGGGGCCAAAATGCTCATCCTGGCCGACGGGACGACAGTAGGCACCGTCGGCGGGGGCGGCGTGGAAGCACGGGTGATGGAGGAGGCTAAAGCCGCCATTGCCGAGGGCCGCTTCCGGGAAGTCATCTACCGCCTGCGGGACCCGGAGCGCGGCGACCCAGGTGTCTGCGGCGGAGATATGCGTATCCTGATTGAGGTCCTCCCGCCCCGGCCCACGCTGCTCATCCTGGGTGCCGGCCATCTGGGCCAGGCTGTGGCTGAACTGGGCGCCTTTCTGGGCTATCGCATCGTCGTGATGGACGAACGGCCTGGCCTGGCGACGCCGGAGCGGTTCCCGTGGGCCGAACAGTGCATCACCGGCGATCTGGCCGAAGAGGTGGCGCGCTTCCCAATGGACCTCCCCACCTATGTGGTGATGGTCACTTCTCATTACACCAGCGATGCGGCGGTGCTGGCCGCGCTGGCGAAGCGCTCCCCGGCCTACGTGGGGCTGGTAGGGAGCCGTCGCCGCACCGCGCTGACTTTCCAGCGGGCGCAGGAACTGGGCGTCCCGCCGGAGTGGCTGGAACGAGTCTACACGCCCATTGGGCTGGATATCGGTGCCGAGACGCCCCGCGAAATTGCCATCAGCATTATGGCCGAAGTGATTGCCGTCCAGCGGGGGAAAGCATCGTCCCTATGACCGTCCACCTACCCCAACGGGAAATCCGCCGCAGTTTCATCCTGGGGGTGGTGAACGGCGCGCTCTTTGAGTTCGCCGAACGGCTGATTGACCCCCCGCTGGTGCTGACCTGGTTTGTCAGCCGGCTGACCTCGTCCAACCTGCTGGTGGGGCTGGTGGCTCCGCTGGGAGACGCCGGATGGTTCCTCCCGCAGATCTTCATCTCCGGCCTGGTCCAGCGGATGCCCCGCAAGATGCTCAGTTACACCTTGGCAGCAGTGGTCCGGGCCATCGCCTGGTTCCTGGTAGCGGCGGCCGTCTGGCTGGTGGACAGCCCTGTGCTTCTGCTGGTCACCTTTTTCATTCTATACGGCGTGGCCCGGCTGGCGGCGGGGCTGGGAGGATTGGGCTTCTTTGAGGTGGTGGCGAAGACCATACCGGCCAACCGGCGGGGCAGTTTCTTCGCCTGGAGAATGTTGGCAGGGGGCCTGCTGGGCCTGGGGGCCGGTGTGGTGACGCGGGAAGTGCTCAATCGTTTCGCCTTCCCCCATGGCCATGCCCTGCTCTTTGTGATCTACGACGCGGTCATCATACCGGCCATGCTGGCCTTTATCATCATCCGGGAGCCGCCGGGAACGGGTGCCCCCCAGGCGCCCACGCTGAGACAGCAACTGCAGCGGGCCCGGCAACTCCTGTGGACAGACGCCATCTTCCGGCGATATATGGGGATGCGGACGGCATTGGGATTGGCGGGCATCGCGCTTCCCTTCTACGGCGTCTATGCCCGGAACGTCCTGGGGGCTCCTGAGGGAATGGTAGGCATCTACGTGGCCGTCCGGGTCGGCGCCGGGCTGCTCGCTAACCTGCCCTGGGGCTCCCTGGGCGACCGCAAGGGGAACCGTCTGGTGACATTGTGGCTTTCGCTGGGAAGTGCT
>DAOTWK010000100.1:0-2358 GCA_034435815.1 Anaerolineae bacterium
GGTCGCTGCGAAAGAGGGCGACACCCAGGACCGCCACCCCCAGCGCTGCCAGCGCCGTCCGCCGATCCGGATCGTAGGCCTCCATCGGCGCCCGGGACGGACGGGCCGGGAAGCGGATGGCACTATACGGGCAGGCTTCGCGGCACTCCAAGCACATCGTGCACTCCGCCGGGTCGCTGGCGTAGTCCCGGTCCGGGCGGATTGTTCCCGTGGGGCAGACCCGTGCGCAGGCGCCGCAGCGGGTGCAGGCCGGCGTGACCTCCCGGCGAATCAGGCCGACCTTGCTCACCAGCCCCAGCAGTCCCCCCAGCGGGCAAAGATACCGGCACCAGAACCGGGGAGCCAGCCCGTTGAGGGCCAGGACGGCCGCCAGGACCAGCGCGTAGAGGACGGGCGCGCGGTAAAAGGGCGCCTCCACGGGGAAAATCGCCGGGCGCAGGAGACGGTCCAGCACCTCCACTGCCGGGCGCAGGGGCAGGAACGCATACGCGGCCACTTCGGCGGCCGTCACCACCCGCTCCAGGGCCGGCCAGAAGGCGGCCCCGAAGGTCCGGACGACCAGGGTGAGCGGATCCAGCACCAGCAGGGTCAGATTGCCCAACAGCGCGGCCGCCAGGAAGATCAGCCAGAGGAGATGTTTGGCGCGGCGCCAGGTCTCCGGAAGGGCCCGCCGCGCGGCCGGGAGGGGTGAGGGGACCATATCCAGCAGCGTCCCCAGGGGGCAGAGCCACCCACACCAGGCCCGGCCGAAGAGCAGGGTCAACGCCAGGGTCAGCAGGGCCAGGGCCGAACCGGGCAGGAGGACGCGCGCGGCAATCGCATGGGCCAGCGTCGCCAGCGGGTCCAGCCGCATCGGTAGATTCGCCAGCGACGGCGGCGCGCCGCCCCGCCGGGCCGCCACCAACAGGACCAGGAACGCGGCCAGCACTCCCCACTGCACAGCCTGGCGGAGCCAGCGGGCAGACGGCCGTCGGACGCGGGAAAAGAACCCCTTATTCATGGAGTAGATGTAGCGCAAGATTCATCTCGCGCTACGGTTACACCTCGGCGATGCGCAGGTTCTCCAGGTCGGAGCGGCCCAACCCCATCGCCACCCCCGCGCGGACGTAGTCCAGGTCCTCCGGCCTCAGGCCGAAGAGGGTTGCGGCGAAGGCGTCGGCGGCGACGATGTCCGGGCTGGCGATGACGGTATCCAGTTTCCGCACGTCGTCCAGATTGCCCCCCGTTGGCCCGTGGGCGGTCAGAATGCGCACCGCGTCCACCACCGTCAGCGCGGGGCGGATGCGGGACGTCAGATCCGCCAGCCGCTGGCCCAGGTTCCAGTGCAGCGCCGGGCGGTCCCAGATGGTCCCCATCAGATTCTTCATCCCCAGCGTCAGCCGGGCCAGGCTGTGATGTTTGGCGATAGGGACGTTGATGACGACGTCGGCCTTCAGGATGTCCTCGTAGATGGCGCACTGGCGCAGGTCCAGCCCTCCGGGAATCTCCGTCTCCACAAACTTGAACCGGGCCATCACTTCCATCTCGCCGCCGGCCGCACGCACCTGTTCGGCAATGCCGCTTCGGGCGTAGGCCTCTTCCGGCGTCCCGCCGAAGGGATAGTCCATCACCCGCACCCGTCGGGCACCGGCCTCGTAGCACATCCGAACCAGCGCGCCGACGACCCAGGGGTTGGTGGTAGCGGCGTACTCATAGGTGTGGTAGGCGACGCAGATGTTGGGCTTGATGATCACGTCGTCCCCCCGCCGGACGAAGCGCCTCATCCCGCCCAGAGCATTTACCGCCCGCCGGACCAGGTCTTCCGGCTCCCCGCCGCGCGCCACGGCCAGGTGGGGATATTGGGGGGCGACGGTGGGGGTGGCCGAGGGCGTGGGAGACGGCGGCGGGGTGGGAGACGGGCTCGGAGCGGGAGATGGGGAGGTCGCCGGAGAGACGGGTGTTGGAGACGCCGGAGGCGATGTCGGAGAGGGAGACGGGGAGGGCACGGGGGAACCGGGCGTTGGAGACGCCGGGGGCGACGTGGGAGATGGGCTCGGAGCGGATATTGGTGACGGCTGGGGGCGACAGGCAGACAGCATCGGCCCGCCGACCAGCACACCCAGCCCAAGGGCGCAGTAACGCAGAAATTCGCGACGGTCTAACGGACTCATGGAACCCCCTTTATGTAGATCATGATAACACATTTTCCCCGAAGGGGCAAATCGCTTGAAGCACAAGGGCGAACCTATTGACAAACGGGCAGAAAGATGGTATAATGTGAACGTTCACGTGAACGCTCACATCCCCGGAGGCCCTATGCGCTCCAGGCCGACCATCCAGGACGTCGCCCGACACGCCGGCGTATCCCGCCAGACTGTC
>DAOTWK010000101.1:0-7927 GCA_034435815.1 Anaerolineae bacterium
CGTCCGGCGGCCCAAGGGGCTCCATCGGCGGATCGGGCCTCGGCATCCCCGCCCCCGGGAGCGCGCAAACTGGGCCGCAACGACCCTTGCTGGTGCGGGAGCGGAAAAAAGTACAAGAACTGCCACCTGCGGCAGGACGAGGAGGCCGGACGGGTGCCGATCGTTGCCACCCGCCCCCCGCAGACCCCGGGCCCGCGCCGGAAGAGAAAGTAGGACGCGGACGAGCGCGGATGAACGCGGATGTTTTTGACTCCGCTGCAAACAGGGTGTTTTACCGCAGAGACCGCAGAGTACGC
The DNA here is from genome assembly GCA_034435815.1 of Anaerolineae bacterium. Lineage (GTDB taxonomy): Bacteria > Chloroflexota > Anaerolineae > B4-G1 > DUEL01 > SpSt-77. The sequence continues at coordinate 297 of DAOTWK010000101.1, forward strand.
AGAGCAACGCTAATAAAAACTCTGCGCTCTCTGCGTTCTCTGCGGTGAGTTATTTGACCTCTGGGAGCGAGCATCCAGCGGCTGGCCCCTCTACAAACTGCCGCCCCTGGAATGGGGTTAGTGGTCCGTCGTCAGTCGTTCATTTCGGAGGACTCATATGGAGCGTGAAGACCTGGTGGGCCGGGTAATGGCGGATATGGATCCGGAACTTCTGAACTTTCTGCGAACGCGGGTAAATTCTTTTGTGAAATGGGACCTGATCCGGTTTTTCGGCGAAAACCCCTACACCACCGACACGGCAGAAAATATCGCCCGCTACGCAGGCCGCAACGTGGAAGCAACCCGGGCGGGACTGGCGGAACTGGCCGCGCAGGGGGTGTTGGTAGAGCAGCGGCTGGGGGAGATGACGGTGTATTCCCTCTCTAACAATCCGGAGATCCGCCATCTCATCCGGCGGTTTCTGGAAGCCTCCAATGACCGGCAGTTTCGCGTGAAGGCCATCTATCACATCATCCGGGGTATGCGGTAGAACCCTCGGCGAAAGGAGGACAAATGGAGCGCGTGAAAACCGGAATCCCGGGGCTGGATGAGATGTTACGTGGGGGTCTGCTTCCCCAGACAGCCACGCTGGTGGAAGGCGCCCCTGGCACTGGCAAAACCACCCTGGGGATGCAATTCATCCACTCCGGCATCGTGGAGTACGACGAGCCGGGCATCATTCTGACCTTTGAGCAGTTCCCCAGCCAGTTCTACCGGGACGCGGCCAACTTCGGCTGGGATTTCCGGCGGCTGGAAGAAGAGGGGAAACTGCGTATCATTATGACCAGTCCGGAGGTATCCCTGCAGGACCTCCAGAGAGTAGGCGGACAGATTGAGGCGCTGGCCCGGGAGATGGGTGCCCGCCGCATCCTGGTAGATAGCCTCTCCCACTTCCAGCGCCTGACCCACGACCCCCTGCAGTTGCGCCATCTGACCTATTCCTTCGTGAACGCTCTGAAACGGGAGGGCCTGACGGCCATCCTAACCTGGGAGTGCCCGGTTCTCCTGGGAGAATCGGGGGAGCACAATATCGGGATTCCCTTCATCATTGACACCTACATCCTCCTGCGCTACGTGGAGATAGAGAGCGCCGTCCACAAGGCTCTGCTGGTGCTCAAGATGCGCGGCAGTGACCACGATAAGGACATCCGCCAGTTTGACATCACCAGCAGGGGAATTGAAGTGCGCAGCCGGTTTGAGGGACACGAAGGCATCATGAGCGGCAGCCCTCGCCGTATGGCCGATTCCTTCATTCAGGCCTTCGTCCGCCGATGAGGGGAGCCTGATGGATGCCCTGCTTCGAGTTGTCGCGGCCCTGATCTGGGTGGGAATCCTCTTCCTGGTATTTCTGCTCTGGCGGATCGCCCGTTTCTACGAGCGTTCCTCCGGCCAGCGAGTATATGCCTGGCTATTTCTGGTCATTCTGGTTCTGTTCCTTGTCGGGGCTGCATGGTATATTTTCGCAAATCCCGGCTTCATCGGAATCCCCATGGCTGATGGACTGCTCTGCACGGGGGGAATTCTATCGGTACTGGGCACGTTTATCCTGACCCGAGCGATGATGCGCAGACCATGAACGACTATCAGGATCTCGCCGAAATCCTGTTATCCCCGCTGGGACCGATAAGCCTGATCGGTCTCCTCTTTGTACTGGATGTCTATTACAATATCAGCCGGCGGTTGGGGGAGGTGAACCGGATGCCTCCTGACTACCGGCGTTTTCTCATCGGGGGCGGGTTTGTCGGAGTGTCCGTCCTCGCTCAGATTATCCGGGTGGCAGCATATATTTCCTGCCATCCCGAAGCCGACCGATTGCTATCGCCTTCTTTTGGCCTGCTGGCTTTTCACCTTCCCTTGTTGATCGGGGTACTCATCAGTGTTCTCACTGCCTGGCGCTACTGGTCGTGGTTGCTGACTGGGGAGTGAAATTGATGACGGTCCTGCAACGCAACCCTCAACGCAGCGAAACTTCCCTGGCCTTCTTGACCCAGGACATACAAGCCGACCCGATTTCATTCCCTCATGAACTGCGTGCCTTCCTGCAGCGAATGCCCAAAATAGACCTGCATCGGCATCTGGAGGGCTCGCTGCGCCTTCAGACGCTGGCCGACATCGCGATGGAACACGGGATAGACCTCCCGTCATACAAAATTGAAGACCTCCGCCGGTATGTTCAGGCTCGGAATGAGCAGCCGGACTACCACCGATTCCTGGCCAAGTTCCGGCTCCTGCGCCGCTTCTATCGGAGCCGGGAGGCCCTGGAGCGAATCGCGGTAGAGGTGGTTGCCGATGCCGCAGCGGATAACATCCGCTATCTGGAACTGCGGTTTAACCCCATTGCGCTCTCCCGGGCCCAGCGGTTCCCGCTGCGAGACGTGGTGGAATGGGTCACCAGCGCCATCACCAATGCCCAGCAGACCCATCTGATCACAGTGCGCCTGATCCTTCAGATTGGTCGGGATGAAATCCCTCGGGTGGCTGAGGAGATTCTGGAACTGGCCCTGGCCTACCGGGAGCAGGGGATCGTGGGGATGGACCTGGCGGGAGACGAAGTAAACTATCCAGCCTACCGGCTGGCCCACATCTTCCGGCGGGCCCGCCAGGAAGGCCTGGGGGTCACCATCCACGCGGGGGAAGCGGGCGGCGCGGCCAACGTGCGGGACGCCATTCTCCTCTTCCATGCCCAGCGCATCGGCCACGGTATCCACGCCCTGGAGAACTCCGAAGTCGTGCGGCTGTTGCTGGAGCGGAGCATCGCGCTGGAGGTCTGCCCCACCAGCAACCTGCAGACGGGGGCCGTCCATTCCCTCAGCCACCACCCTCTACCGGACATGGTGGCCCTGGGCCTGCGGGCAACACTGAACACCGACGACCCCAGTATCTCCGACACCACACTGACCGATGAGTATCTGATCGCCATAACCGCGATGGGATTGGGACTGGAGCAGATTCGCACAGCGGTATTCCACGCCCTGGAGGCGGCCTTCCTGTCCAGGGAGGAACAGGAGGCACTGCGGGAGCAATTTGCGGAGTGGAACGAAATCTATCTTTCCAAAACTCTCTGAAGGAACGACGGGAGCGATACCGCCGACAACTTCAGGAGACCCTTGCCCGTCTGGTGGAGTTGCTCGCAGCAGACCCCGCCGTCCAGCGGGTTATCCTGTTTGGTTCCTACGCTCGCGGACGGGCCGACCTGTTGACCGACCTGGACCTGGTGGTGATCCAGTCTTCGGAACAGGATTTTCTGAGCCGTATGGTGGAACTCCATCGCCGAATTGGCCCGTTGCCCGTAGATGCCGACATCCTGGTCTATACTCCCCAGGAATGGGAGCGAATACAGGATACACCTTTTGGCCATCGCGTTTTGCGGGAAGGAAAAGTGCTCTATGAGAAGGTCTCCTTTTGAGGAAGGTTCTCGCTGGTTAGACCAGGCGAACGAAGACCTTCGCTGGGCCCATCACTTGCTCCAAGAGGGAGGCTATCACCTGGCCTGTTTTCTGGCCCAGCAGGTCGCGGAGAAGGCGCTGAAGGCTTTCCTCTATGCTCAGGGAGAGGAGGTGGTCATCGGCCATTCGGTTCGCCGATTGACCGAGGAGGCGGCAGCGTGGAATTCCGCTTTCTCTGAACGGACCGCCCGTTGGGGAATTTTGGACACCTACTATATTCCCACGCGTTACCCCAACGGCCTGCCAGACGGTATCCCCGCTCAGGTCTATAACCAAGAAGTCGCCCGTGAAGCGGTCAAACTGGCTGAGGAGGTGGTGACATTTGTCACCCGATGCCTCCGTTCCAACCCCGACCATTAGAAATGGTCTGAAAACCCGTTCGTTTGAACCCGCTCCGCTTCGCTTTGGTAGCTAACTACGAACAGGCCATCCTGTCCCGGAAACCATCTTCCGCCGACTCTGACACCCTCCAGAAAAAGAGGACCGGCATGCAGATTCCCATCCGTACCCAGATTGCAGAAATCGTGGCCCAGGCCCTGCGCCAGGTCCTGGGCAGGGATGACATCCCCCCGGTTCTGGTGGAACGGACCCGCCGCCCAGAGTTCGGGGATTACTCCACCTCCGTCTGCCTGCGGATGGCGCGAGAGGCCGGCATGCCCCCGATGGACCTGGCCGGGCGGGTTATCGCCGCATTGCCATCGGTCCCGTTCATCGGCCGCGCTGAGCCTGCCCACCCCGGATACATAAACTTCTGGCTGGATGACGGGTGGCTGGCCCAGCAGGTGGACGCCATTCTGGAGGCCGGAGGGTCCTTCGGCGCCACCTCCGTCGGACGGGGGCAGCGGGTCCAGGTGGAGTTCGTCAGCGCCAACCCCACCGGCCCCATCACCATCGGCTCCGCCCGCAACGCCGTCCTGGGCGACGGCCTGGCCGCTGTCCTTTCGGCCGCAGGCTATCAGGTGGAGCGGGAATACTACGTCAACGACGCCGGCTCCCAGGTGCGCCGGTTCGGCGAGAGCGTCTTCGCCCGCTACGCTCAGGCGCTGGGGGAGGGCATCCCGTTCCCCGAAGACGGTTACCACGGGCGCTATGTAGTGGAACTGGGGGAACGGCTGGCCGCCGAGGCCGGGCGCCGGTATCTGGAGATGGACCGCCGCCAGGCGGTGCGCGCGGTCGCCGACTGGGCCGTTGCCCAGATGCTGGTGCGCATCCGCCAGGACCTGGCCGAACTGGGCGTCCACTTTGACGTCTGGCGGCACGAACGCCACCTATACGAAGAGGGCCTCTTTGACCAGGCGCTGGCGGTCCTGCGCCAGCGGGGGTATGTGGTGGAGTATGACGACGCCGTCTGGTTCCGCCACCCCGACCTGGAGAAGGACGCGGTGCTCATCCGCTCCCCTCAGGTCGTCCCCGAACCATCGGAGCGCCCCACCTATCTGGCCTCGGACGTCGCCTACCTCTGGGACAAACTGGTCCGGCGGGGATTTGACCGAGCCATCTACATCTGGGGCGCCGACCACCACGGCGACGTCCCCCGGGTGCGCGCGGCAGCGAAAGCCCTGGGCCTGGACCCAGAGCGGACCGTCTTCATCCTCTACCAGTTGGTAACGCTGTGGCGGGGCGGAGAGGAAGTGCGCATGTCCAAACGGAGCGGCGAATTCGTCACTCTGCGGGACCTGCTGGAGGAAGTGGGCCCAGACCCCATCCGCTTTATGCTCCTCTCCCGGACCGCCGACGTGCCGATAGATTTTGACCTGGACCTGGCAGTGGAGCAATCGGAGCGGAACCCGGTCTACTACGTCCAGTACGCCCATGCCCGGATCGCCAGCATCCTCCGCTACGCCCAGGAGCAGGGCATAGAAGTGGACCGTCCTGCCGACCTCTCCCTGCTCCGTCATCCCGGCGAACTGGCGCTGATCCGCAAGATGCTGGAACTGCCGGAGGTGATAGAGCAGGCGGCGACGAAATTAAGCCCGCACTTTTTGCCCTACTACGCGCAGGAACTGGCCACGGCCTTCCACGCATTCTACCGGGACTGCCGGGTGGTCTCCTCCGACCCGGCGGATGAGGCTATTACTCGGGCCCGCCTGCGGCTGGTGCGGGCAGCGAAGGTGGTCCTGGCCCGCGCGCTCCACCTGATGGGGATGACAGCCCCAGAGCGGATGTAGATGCCATAACGTGCCAGGCGCTTCTGGAAGTGCCTGGCACGTGCCAAGCACGTGCCCGAACTTTCGCTCAGATGCCCGGAACCGGTGTGGTGGTCTTGCGGCCCAGACGGGAGCGTTCGGTCCTCCGGAGGCATCCCTGGATTTTCTCCGGTGCCATCGCCCATATCCGGGGCGACCCCGCCGACGGGGACATCGTAGACGTGCAGGACGCCGGGGGCCAGTGGCTGGCGCGCGGGTACCTCAACCGCCGCTCCCAGATCACCGTCCGTCTCCTTACGTGGGACCCCGGTGAAGAAATCAACACCGACTTCTGGAAATATCGGCTTCAGCGCGCGCTTCAGGGGCGTGCCGACCTCCTCCGGTCCCCCGATACCACCGCCTTCCGCCTGGTCCATGCGGAGTCCGATGGCCTGCCGGGCCTGATCGTGGACCGGTACGGCGAATTTCTGGTCGTTCAGTTCCTGACCCTGGGGATAGAGCGCTGGAAAGGCCCGCTCGTTTCCCTGTTGGTGGACCTGCTCTCCCCGCAAGGCATCTACGAGCGCTCCGATGTGGACGTGCGGGAGAAAGAAGGCCTCCCGCTGATAACAAGCCCGCTCTGGGGAGAGCCCCCGCCCCCGTTGGTGGAGGTTCAGGAGAACGGCCTGCGTTTCCGGGTGGACGTGCGGACCGGCCAGAAGACGGGTTTCTATCTGGACCAGCGGGAGAACCGGGCGCGCCTGGTCTCTTTCAGCCCCGGCGCGGAGGTCCTGGACGGTTTCTGCTACACCGGCGCCTTTGGCGTCTACGCGGCCCGGCATGGAGCAGCCCAGGTGACGTTCGTGGACTCCTCCGGACCGGCGCTGGAACTGGCGCGGGAGAATCTTTTGCTGAACGGCCTTTCTCCGGACAATTATGAGTTCGTGGAGGGCGATGTTGCGCGGACCCTGCGGGTCTTCCGGACCGCTGGACGCCGGTTTGACCTGATTATTCTGGACCCGCCCAAATTCGCGCCGTCGGCGCAGGACGTGCCCCGCGCCGCCCGCGCCTACAAGGACATCAACCTCCAGGCTTTCCACCTGCTGCGGCCGGGGGGGATTCTTTTCTCCACCTCCTGCTCCGGCGCGGTGTCCGCCGACCTCTTTCAGAAAATCCTCTTCGGCGCCGCTCTGGACGCCGGTCGGGACGTGCAGATTCTCAGGCACCTCCATCAGGGAAGTGACCACCCCGTCGCGTTGAATTTCCCAGAGGGGGCGTATCTGAAGGGATTCATCTGTCGCGCGCTGTAGAGAAAAATTGTTTTTCACTGCGGCGGCTTCGCCGCCGCAGTGAAAAACATTTTCTTTCCCGACTGCCTCTGAGGGCAGGTCGAAAAGGGAGATTGGACGAGAGGAGTGAGTCAGAAGGAAGAGGAAGAAGAAGGAGTGGTTGGAGTGGAAGAGTTATTCCCCCCGCCCGGGCAGCGGAAGCCCCGACCGAAGCCAAAACCCCGGCCCATCGGGAAGTACCCCTTCTCCAGTCCCTCCAGCAGCCAATCCGCCTGCTCCTGGGTCATCCGCCCCTCCTCCACGGCCTGCCGGATGGCATCCTTCATCTGCTGGACCCGTGCCGCCCGTGCCGCCTCATAGACTTTCTGAATGTCCACCCCCTTCTCCTTGGCAATCTCCTCCAGGGTCTTGCCGGAGTGGAGTTCGGAGAAGAGCTGCTCCGGGGTCAGTCCCAGCGCCTCTGCAACGGCATCAAAGGTGGCCCAAGAACCACCGAAGCCGCCGAAGCCCCGGGCGAAACCGAAGCCACGCCCCCAGCCCCGCCCCAGGCCCAGCCCCTGACCGGAGCCGGGTGTCGGCGTGGTGGGAGGCGTATTCCCCTGGGCGAAAGCGGGCGCAGCCATCAGCAGACCCAGCAGGCCCACCAGGGCGACCAATCCCAATGCCATTCCAATGCCCAGCATTCGTTTTGTCCTTTTGCTCATCTGTACCTCCTGACCAGTTGGGCTCAA
>DAOTWK010000102.1:0-1963 GCA_034435815.1 Anaerolineae bacterium
CAACTGGCCCTGGGCCTCTTTCTCATCCTGGTGGCGGCGTTTCTGGCCGCGCTCCGCTTCTACCCCCCGCTGCGGGCCCTCATCCCGCCCTTTGCCTGGCCGATGTGGGTCGTCATTGCCGGAGGCATCATCTTGCTCATCGGCCTCCTGGTTGGGGCGCCGGGGATGGCGGTTCCGGCCTGCATCGTTGCTGGCATCGGCGGCATCCTCTATTACCAGAACGCGACGGGCGACTGGGAATCGTGGGCCTACATCTGGACGCTCATCCCGGGCTTTGTCGGAGTGGGCACGATTCTGGCGGGCATTCTCGGCCAGGACTTCAGACAATCGGTCCGTCATGGCCTGAATCTGGTTCTCGTAAGCGCCATACTGTTCCTGGTCTTCGCATCAGTGTTTGGCCGGTTGGCTGTTCTGGGGCCGTACCGGGACTACCTGCTGGCCGCTTTCTTTTTCCTGTTGGGCCTATGGTTCATTGTGCGGGGCCTGACCCGCTCCAGGAGGGGGTAAGATGTCCACTTTACAGCGTTGGCTTCTGTTCTGGGGGACGGTGCTCCTCTGGCTGGCTCTCTGTTTTCTCCTCAAGGCCCTGGGGGTCATCGCCGACCCTCTGGGTTATTTCTGGCCCGGGTTTCTCCTGCTGGCGGGGGCCGGGCTGCTGCTCAGTGCTCTGATCCCGGCGCGGCCGATGGTGGAGGTGGGAGAGGAGGTTGTCACCGTGGATCTCCAGGGTGCCCGGCAGGTTAGTGTGGAGATTGAGCACGGGGTCGGACAAATGGAGGTAACGGGCGGGGCCCCACCGGGCGCCGCGCTGACGGTCAACCGGGGTACCGGTATGAAGGTTTCCAGCCGTCTGGAAGAGGACCGTTTGAGCGTCAAGGTGGAGTGCGGCCCGTCCTTCGCCCCTGTCATCGGGCCGGAGAGCGGGGTCTGGCGCTTCCGCCTCACCGGCGAGGTCCCGCTGACCCTGAGCGTGGAAAGCGGCGCCAGCCAGATGACGCTGGACCTGCGCGACCTGCCGGTCACGTACTGCAAACTGGAGACTGGGGCCAGTAGCGTCACGCTGATCCCGCCGGCGCGTATGGCGAACGCGCTGCTGGACGTGGAGGCGGGCGCAGCGGCCCTGAACGTACGGATTCCGGAGGGTGTCGCCGCCCGGATCCGCTTGAAGGACGACCTGACCGCGCGCAACATTGACCAGGGGCGGTTCCCGCTCCTGGAAGGTGGTGTCTATCAGTCGCCCGATTACGACGATGCGGCATACCGGGTGGAAATCATCTTGGAGGCCGGCGTCAGTTCCGTCAATATTCGCTAAGGGGGGACGAATGAAACGCATAGACTGGCGCATCATCGTGGGCCTGCTGCTGATCCTCTGGGGAGCGCTCTCGCTGCTGGAAAAAACAGGAGTGATTCCGTGGGGGGTCAATCTGTTCTGGGGACTCGTGGGTATCGGGGGAGGGGCAGCCTTCCTGTACGTGTTCTTCGCCAATCCCCGCGCCCAATGGTGGGCGGCGATTCCCGGATTCTTCCTGCTGGGGCTGGGGGTAGAGGGGTTCCTGCCGAAATGGCTGGACGGCGCGATCTTCCTGGGGAGCATCGGCCTGGCTTTCTGGGCCATCTACCTGACCAACCCGCAATACTGGTGGGCCATCATCCCCGGCGGCGTCCTGCTGACCCTGGCGGCTGTTTCCGGTCTATCTGAGACGTTGACCGGCATAGATACGGGCAGCGTTCTCTTTCTGGGCCTGGGCCTGACGTTTCTGCTGGTGGCCCTGCTGGCGCGCCATTCCTGGGCCTACATCCCGGCGCTGATCCTGGTGCTGTTCGCGGCGGCGCTGGGACTGGGCTTCGGCGGCCTGCTGGACTGGCTATGGATCGGGGCTCTGTTTGTGGCGGGCCTGATCCTGGTTCTCTTCGCTCTGGTGCGGCGGCGATAGAAGAGGGGCGGGTTGGGGGCAACGCCCCC
>DAOTWK010000103.1:0-1541 GCA_034435815.1 Anaerolineae bacterium
GCGGGCGGCGAAGCCGCCCGCCGCAAAACCATCACTCCCCAAACACCACCGCCGTGAAGGTGTAGAGGTTGGCGCCTTCCCGCCAGCAGCCAGTGGGGAGGCCGGCCTTGCGGCACAGTCCTTCCAGAAACGCCTCCCGGTCCCACCCCTCCTCCACCGCGACCTGCGGCAGCAGCAATCCCTGTTGGCCTCCCTTGAGGATCAGCAGGCCGTGCGTCCCCACTTCTACCTGCATCGGGTCGGTCAGACGGCGGAAGGGAGAAAGGACCGAAATCTCCAGGCGGACCCGTTCCAGTTCCGCCCGCGTCAGGGGCGGGAAGCGGGGGTCTTCGGTGGCGGCGGCGATGGCCGTCTCCTGCACGGCCCGGTAGAGAGGGGTATCGGCCCGGAGGTGCCCGATGCACCCCCGTAACTCCCCGTCCTCTTGGAGGGTGACGAAGACCCCCGATAGCCGCAGGAGGTGCGGGTCGTCGGTCTCGTAGGAGGGGAGGGTGCCGTCGGTCAGGTAGGAATTCAGCGTCCGGCGGGCCAGCGTCAGCAGTGCCTCCCGCCGCGCCGGGGTCAGGTCGGGCGGGGTGTAGCGCCAGAACATCACCGCGCCGTAGCCCACCACCTGTTTGGGGTCGCCGTAGGGGGAATCGGCGGAGTTGGCGTAGCGGAGGACGGAGACGGTATCCGCCCCCAGCCCGGCGGCGACACGCATCGCCACCCGAATCGGCCCCTCCCCACAGGCGCAGGTGACCAGTCCCGGGATGCCTCGCTTCATCGTTACCGCAATCGTCTCCTGCACCCGCGCGGGGTCTCCCGTCTCTATTGCCGCCAGGAGGGCCCCGTCTACTGCCCATGCGTCCTCCCGCGAAGGGTAGTGGGAGAGGTCGGAGGAGGCGATGACGACGGCCTTCCGGTCCGGCAGCGCGCTCAGCAGCGCGTCCGCCAGGACCTGGACCGTCCCCTCATCGTCGGCACCCATCAAGACGGGGACGATGCGGCAGTGGGGGCAGACCCGCTGGAGGAAGGGGAGTTCTATCTCTATAGGATGCTCCCATTGGTGGGCGGCGGGGTCAAAGGTAATGCGGGGGTCGGCCTGGACCAGGGCCTGGGCCAGGTCGGCATCCACCGGTATCCGGCCCAGCGGGGTCTCCCAGGCCCCCTCTGCCCAGACGGAGACCGGGCTGGAGAGGGGGGCCTGGTGGTCGGAGGCGATGATGACGGCGACGTCGTACTCCCCGTTGCGCAGTTGGCGGAAACCGGCCGCCGCCACCGGCCCGGAGAAGACGTATCCGGCGTGGGGGACGATGAGGGCCAGGGGCGCGCCGCCCACCGGTCCCTCCGCCTCCAGCATCTCGTCTATCATCTGCGCCAATTCCTCCGGGTCGGCGGGGTACCAGGACCCGGCGACGGCGGGCAGGCGGATATGGCCATAGGGAGCGATAGGGGTGGGGGACGCGGGCAGCGGGGTCTCCTTCAACGCCGTTGGAGACGGGGCGGCGCAGGAGGCCAGGAGCAATACCCACGCCAGTAAGCCGTTGACAAGCGCAACC
>DAOTWK010000104.1:0-5347 GCA_034435815.1 Anaerolineae bacterium
TCGGGACGGTGATTCCCTTTCTGCCTGGCGTGGAACTGATCTGGCTGGCCGCGCTGATCTACGCAATCGCCGAGCGGTTCGCCACAATTGATCCTCTGACCTTCGCTGCGCTGACTGCGCTGGCCGCAATCGGCATCACGGCCAACATCTGGGCCAGCCACCTGGGCAGCCGACTGGGCGGGGCGTCCTGGCAGGCGCTGCTGGCTGGATTGGGGCTCGGGGCAGCGGGATTCATCGTCGGCCTGTTCGTGGGGGGCATCGGGGCTGTGCCGGGGGGGCTGATCGGGGCTCTGGTCGGGGTCTTGCTGGTGGAGTACCATCAGCGGAAGGACTGGAAGGAGGTTGCCCGCGCGGGCACCGGGTGGCTGGCAGGATGCCTTCTTTCTGGTCTTATCCAGATGATTCTGGGGATGATGATGATTCTGTTGTTTATCTGGCAGGGGCTGTGGAGGGTATCGTAGGACGCATGCGTGCGCTCATTCGGGACTATTTGTGTCATTCGTGGATAAGATTCTCCGCCGGGTGACCCGGAAGAAGCCGTCAGCCAGGCCCAGCGCGTCCAGCACCTCTTCCGGCCGACCTGTGGCCCCTTCGCGGGCCGAAAGGAGCATCGTCAGCACGCACTCACCCGCGCTGACCTTCTCCAGGCGGAGGTCCAGGATCAGGGGGCGCAGGTCGTAGGAACGGCCCCGGCGCTCCCGGAGAAGCGTCTCCGCCGCCAGCAGGTCCGCTATCCGCCGCCGGATTTCATCCGCCGGAACCGTTGTCTCCACCGTCACCACGTACCTGGCAGCCACCACCTGCGAGGGGAGAGACGGGGCAACCGGGGGAACCCCCTCTATATTCCGTATCGTCAATCCTTCGGGGAGGGTGGCAGTCAAGGCCCGGACGATGGTCTCCGGCTCCACCGGTTGCTCCAGCCAGAGGTCCAGCCATTCCGCCTCCGATGCGAAGCCCAGGGGCAGCGGCGCAGCAACCTGAAGGCGGGGACGGGGGGTGAAGCCGCCGCTGTAGGCCAGGGGCAGGCCGGCCCGCCGGATGGCTCGCTCCCACACCCGCACCTGCTCCAGGTGGGAGATGTAGCGCAGGGGACCTTCAACAGTATAGGTGATTCGCCAGCGGGTTTCGGGCATGCTACGACAGGGACGTGCCAGACACTTTTGGAAGTGCCCGGCACGTTTACAGTTCCCGTCGCCCCTCCAGGGCGTTGGTCAGGGTGACCTGATCGGCGTACTCCAGGTCGCCTCCGACGGGAAGTCCCCGCCCCAGGCGGGTCACCCGAACCCCCAGGGGACGGAGTTTGGCCACCAGGTAGGCGGCCGTGTAATCCCCTTCGCCGGTAGGATTCGTCGCCAGGATGACCTCCCGCACTTCCCTGCTTTCCACCCGCTGCAACAGTTCGGCAATCCGCAGGTTTTCGGCAAACACCCCTTCCATCGGGGCCAGTGCCCCGTGGAGGACGTGATACAACCCCCGATAGTGCTCCGTCCGCTCAATCGCCACCACGTCCAGCGGCTCTTCCACCACGCAGATAGTCGCCCGATCGCGCGTCGGGTCACTACAGATAGGACAGGGGTCCTGTTCGGTGATGTTGTAGCAGACGGAGCAGAGGCGCGTCTGTGCCCGGAGGTCCTGCAGGGCCTGGGCCAGCCGCAGCGCCAGGTCCGACTCTCCCCGCAGCAGGAAGAAGGTGAGGCGCGAGGCGGTTTTTGGCCCGATGCCGGGGAGTTCGGAGAAGGTCTCTATTAGCCGCAGTACAGAGGGTGGAAGAGCAGACATCGGGACGGATGCCCTCCTACAACCCCAAATCCAGCCCCAGGCCGCCGGTCACCGCGCTCATCCGCTCGGCGGCGGCTTTCTCTGCTTGCTCCAGACCCTGGTTGACGGCGGCCACGATCAGGTCCTGGAGCATCTCCACGTCGTTGGGGTCCACGACGTCGGGCTGAATCTGCAGCGATTTCAGGCGACGATCGCCGGAGACGATAGCCGTGACGGCTCCACCACCGGCCGTAGCGGTAATGGTCATCGCCGCGATTTCCTCCTGCGCTTTCATCAGGTCGTCCTGCAGGCTCTGCAACCGGCGCAGCATGTCGCCGGAGGCGCCGAGTCCGCCGGGTATGATTCGTCTTTTTGCCATGAGTCCTCCTATGCAGGAAATATCCCCCCTCTTCCGCATCACCCCGGCTACCGAACTGTAACCGAAGCGCAATCCATACCCCACCAAACTGACCTATAAGATAGCATGGAAAGATTGATTTGACAACAGCACGGGCAAAGCGAGGTGCCCTATGAATTCGGCATCTCCACCAGCATCCCCTTCCCCTGACCGGCGGGATGCTCCCCGCGCTGACAGTGGTCCCGGGGACGGTCTCCGAGGACGCCGGGCCGTACCCCTCTGCGGTAGCGATAGACCCGGCGGGCCGTCGGGCCTTCGTCGCCCACGACCAGGGGGTGCGGGCGATCAACCTGGTCCACCACTCCGTTATCACCGACGTCCGCGCCCCGACGGCTACCCACGGCATTGCCTGCGCCCCGGACCGCACCCGCATCTGGGTGACGACACGGGACGGGAGGCCGGGGCGTGTCTGGGTGTTGAACGGCAACACCTACGGGGTGCCGGCGATCCTTCCGGCGGGCGCTTCCCGCACTCGGTGGCCTATAGCCCGCGCAGGGGCCGGGTCTGCGTCAGCGACTTTCACAGCGGGACGGTGGGGAGTCTACGATGCCGCCGCCCTCACGCCGCTCACCACCCTGACCGGTTTTGGTGAGCCCGCGCCCATTGCCGTCAACACTGCCACCAACAAAATCTATGTGGCCGACCATGGGACCTTCAAGGGCGTGGCGGTCATCCATGGCGCCACCCATGCCTGGCATTACATCCAATCCACCAATCCTGCGCTGGTTCTGTTGGGTGCCTACGGCGCGGCAGTGGATTCGGCGTGTAACCGCATCTACGTTACCGCTATTTCCCAGGGCGCATCGCGCTGATAGACGGGGCGACGGATGTCATTGCCGGGGCGATGGACGTGAAGCGAGGGGATGGCTCCCGGGCGCCGTTGCGAGTGGTCGCCGTCAACCCTGCCATCGGGGCCTACGGCCACCTGTGGACGGTGGACAGAATCAGGCGTTGCTCATTCCGGTCTGGGAGATGGGTGCGCCGACGCCGGTGCCACTGGACCTGCCCGCCTATCCGCTGGAGGGGCTCGCGCTGGACCCGACGACGAATCGGGTCTGGATGACCAGCGTTCGGAGCGGGCAGGTCACCGTCGTTCAGGACAGGGAGCCCTCTGCCTGACACCGTTCTCGGCAGAGCGGACGTTCCTCTACGTGCCAGGCACTTCCAATAAGTGCCTGGCACGTTCGTGGTATTACTCCGGCAGTTCGCACCCCTCCATCCAGACCGCCGCCAGGTTCTCCAGGTCGGGCGGGAGCAGGTTGGCCCACTGGTCCACGATGACGTCCAGCACCGCCGGCTTGCCTGAGGCGACGGCCCGCTCCAGCGCAGGTGTGATTTCCTCCGGGTCCTCCACCCGTTCCCCCCAGCATCCGCAGGCGCGCGCGATTTCGTCGTAGCGGATGTCGGTGAAGTCCACGCCGATGTAGCGCGCGTCGTAGTTGGCCATCTGCGAGGCCTTAATCATCCCCCACTGCCGGTCGTTAGCGATGATAATGACGACCGGGACCTTCAGCCGCGCGGCCGTCTCCAGTTCCTGCATGTTCAACCCGAAGGCGCCATCGCCGCAGATAGCGTAGACGGGCCGGTCCGGCGCGGCCAGTTTGGCCCCGATGGCGTAGGGGAGCCCCGTCCCCAGGTGCCCGGAGTCCGCTGCCCAGAGGAATGACCGGGGCGCGTAGACCCTGTTCAAGTAGTGGGCCCAGACGGTGGTATTCCCCCCGTCTACAATGGTGATGGCCTCGCGCGGGAAAAAGGCGCGCACGTCCCGCACCAGCCGGAGGGGATGGATGGGCTTTCCGTCCGATTCGGCCTGCTTCTGGAAGTTCGCCAGCCATGCTTCCTGAGCGGCCCGGTAGGCCTCCATCTGGGGCCGCTCCGGGACCGGCGGGGTCAGCCGCTTGACCGCCTCTATCAGCGCGCCCAGGGTGGCCTTCGCGTCCCCCACCAATGCCAGGTCCACGGGGCGGTTGAGGGCGATGTTCTCCGGCTCAATGTCAATCTGGATGAACTTCTGGACATCCGGCTCGCCCCACATCGGCGGGAGTCCCCAGAAGTCCACGTCCCCCAGCCGCCCGCCGACCAGGAGCACCACGTCTGCCTCGTTCTGCGCGCCCAGCGCGCCGTAGCCGCCGGGGATGAGGCAGAGGGGATGGTCTTCCGGCAGGACGCCGCTGGCTCCCATAGAGGTGGTGACGGGCGCGGAGAGGTACTCCGCCAATTCCCGGACTTCGTCCCAGGCGCCCGAGCGGAGGACGCCGCCACCGGGGTGGATGAGGGGCCGTTCTGCGTTGACCAGCATACAGGCGGCCTCTTCTATCAGATGGGCCGGAGCGACGGGGCGTTCCAGCGCCCGGTACCGTTGGGGCGGCCAGGGGTGATAAGTGAGTTCCGCTTCATCCACCCGAGAGAGCAGGACGTCCACGTGGAGGTCCAGGTAGACGGGGCCGGGTCGTCCGGAGAGGGCGACGCGGAAGGCCCGCTGGACCAGTTCGGGAATCCGTTTCCAGTGGATGACGCGGGCCTGCCACTTGGTGATGGGGGCCAGGAGGTCCACCTGATTGAGGGACTGCATGGAGCCCCGTTCGGGGTAACTCTTCCAGGTCTGGTTCTGGGCGCCCAGGACGACCAGGGGGATGGAGTCGGCCCAGGCTGCGTAGACGCCGGGGACCAGATCGGCCACCCCCGGTCCAACGGTGCCCATGCAGACGCCCGGCTCTCCGCTGACCCGGGCGTAGGCGTCGGCCATATGCGCGGCGGCCTGTTCGTGGCGGGTCATAACGAATTCCATCCCCACCGATGGCCCCAGCCGCCGGATGGCATCCAGGATGGGGCAGAGTTGTCCGCCCGGGATGCCGAATATGTAGCGGACATTTTCCTGAATGAGGCATCGGACCAGCAGTTCAGCGCCTATCATAGGGGTCCTCCTGATTGTTAAGTGCCACTGGATTTTTGGTACAGGCGAGAGTGCGCCCCGTGCCAGCCTTCACCCCTCCTGCTCGCCTTCGGCGGCGGGAAAGGGGGCGGGGCAGGGCTTTGAGGGGCAGCGACAGCCTTCAGTCGCCATCGCTCCCCGTTTGGGGAGAAAGAGGAGAGGGTTGGGGGCGGGCGCTTTTCCTCTGGCTGGGCTGGCTTCATCGTCCGGGCCAGTTCCAGGGCGCGGGCGGCCTTCTG